>NZ_BAAGZJ010000009.1:0-136168 GCF_054778635.1 Nocardiopsis nanhaiensis | reverse complement strand
CCTCCGGCCGGGCAGAGGGCACGCGGGGCGTGCACGCCAGGGTCACCGCCAGCCGTCCGGCCGCGCCCGCCACCACCGCGCCGGCCAGGGCGGCCCAGGGCGAGGCTTCGGCGAGCTGCGCCAGCGCCAACACCTGGGCGCCGACCGCCACCACCAAGGTCAGGACCCCGAAGGGCCCGATGTCGGAGCGACGCATGACCTCCAACGCGCCCTCGGCCGCGCGACCGCTTCCCAGGCCGTCGGCCAGGTCGGCCAGGCCGTCCAGGTGAAGCCCTCGGGTGAGCAGAGCGCCGAGGCCGACCGCGAGCAGTGCCGCCAGCGGGGCCGACCAGCCCACCCAGACGCCCAGCACGGTGACCGCACCGGTGGCCGAGCCGAGAACGGCCCCCAGCACCGGCGCCCAGCACATCGCCCAACCGGAGACCGGACGGTCCACCCGCTCCACGCGCACCGGCCAGACCGTGAACGTGCCCACCGCCATGCGCGCACCGGCGACGGCGTCAGATCCGCTCACGGAAGCTCCACAACGCGCCCGGCCGCGGCCAGCACCACGTCCTCGGACTCGGCGCCCACCCACTGGTTGAGCAGACCCAGCTGGTCGCGGAAGACCCGGCCCGCACGGGTCGGCGGCACCACGCCGGACCCCACTTCATTGGTGACCGCCACGATGTAGGCCTGGGACGAGCGCCAGGCCTCCAAGAGGTCGTGGACGGCGGTCTCCACACGTTCCTCCGCGTCCTCGGGAGGGTGCTCCTCCCACATGCCGCACTCACCCATGACCCAGGTCAGCCAGGTTCCCAAGCAGTCGACCAGGACCGCGCCCCTGGTGCGCTTGAGCAGTACCGCAAGATCCTTGGTCTGCTCGGTCCGCCACCACCAGGGTCTGCGCCGCACGTGGTGGGCGACGCGCTCAGCCCACTCCGGGTCCGCGGCGGGGTCGGCGACCGGTCCGGTGGCCGCGTAGACCACCTTCGGTTCCGCCAGCAGGCGTAGTTCGGCCTCGGTGGACTTGCCCGAACGCGCCCCTCCGGTGACCAGGGTCCGGTGCGGGCCGCGCGGCCGGGACTCCGGCCACACCGCTGGCGGGCACGACATCTCACTGCCGTCCCCCGGCACCAGGGCGCCCCACAGACGCGCCCGCCGGGCGAACTCCTGGGGCGACCTGATCCGGTGGTCCCCGCCCACCGCGACCACGGCCGTCGTCACCCCGATCACGCCGGAACGCCGGAGCTCCCCGATGACCTCGGGGCGCTGCGCGGCGTCGACGATGACCATGTCCACCTGCTGCGGGGGCGCCGAGGAGTAACCGGAGGAACCCCCGGGCCGGGCCTCGGCCGGAGGACCGCCGGGCAGTGGACCCGGGCCGGACCGGGCGTAGAGCAGGCGGCCGCCGTCGCTGCCGTCCACCCGGATCCCGTCCGGGGTGGGGGTCACCGTGTACCCGGGTGGGACCGGGCCTACGGCGCCGGCCTCGCGGATACGGAAACGGTCGTCGACGGTCACCCTCAACGGCAGACGGCGTTCCGCGTGGGCCTTGTTGCAGGAAGAGCAGGTGCACTGCGGTGCTGGCCAGCCCGCGTGCCCCGCCGTTCCCAAAAATCGGATACGCACCCCAAAGAGTTAACCTCATCGCGGACCGAGCCTTGGTTAGGCTCAGCACAGGATCGCGGTGGCCCCCACCGTGCAACGGCGACGAAGGGCGGTCGAACATGGCGTGGACGTGGCGGTATCACGAGGCGGACGGTGCCCAGCTGAGGGCGGAGGGACTGCCGGCCGAGTCGTTCACGTCGCGCGGCGACGCCGAGAGCTGGCTCGGTGAGAACTGGGAGGAGCTCGTCGAGGGCGGCGTGGGCACTGTCGCCCTGCTGGAGGAGGGGCGGGAGGTCTACGCGATGTCCCTGTCGCCCGAATAGCCGGCCCCAGAGGCTCCCATGAGCGCCGTGCCCGGCCTCCAGGTCGCGGCGCTCAGTCGCTCCCGCTCTCCTCCGCCTCCTCCGCGATCTCGGGCAGGCACGTGTCGAAGTCCAGCGAGAACTCACCGGCCTCCGCGACGTAACTGGCGCTGACCGGATGCGCGCCTTGGATGTGGACTGCTTAGTCGGTGTCCCCGAAGGCCACCAGACCCCGGCTCTGGTCGGAATCCCTCTCGTTTCAGGAGAGGGAGGAAGTCAGGGGCAGGGCCAGTGTGCCTATGAGGGGGGCGCCGCGAGCCCGGCCGCGACGAGCGCGGCCCCGGTGCCCTCGGGCTCCGGGGCCGCATGTGGCCAACCACCGGGGAGTGGTCAGCCGCGGATGTTCTCCGGGCTCTTGGTGAGCGACGGGTCGCGCTCGATGCTGTCACCCAGGACCTCGTCGATCCGTGCCATCAGGGCGGAGTCGAGCTTCACACCGGCGGCCTCGACGTTGCTCTCCACCTGCTCCGGGCGTGAGGCGCCGATGATCGCCGAGGACACGTTGGTGTTCTGCAGTACCCAGGCCACGGCCAGCTGGGACATGGTCAGCCCCGCTTCGGCGGCGAGCGGCTCCAGCTGCTGCACGCGCTCCAGGAGGGCCTGGTCGGAGACCTTGTCGGCGAGGAACTGCTCGCTCTTGGGGTCGCTGGCACGCGAACCCGCGGGCAGTTCCTGGCCCGGCTTGTACTTGCCGGTGAGGATCCCGCCGGCGATCGGCGACCAGACGATCTGGCCGATGCCCTCGCGCTCGGACACGGGGACGACCTCGGACTCGATGACCCGCCAGAGCATGTTGTACTGCGGCTGGCTGGAGACGATCCGGTCGAAGCCCATCTCGTCCGCGATCTTGAGGGCGCGCTCGATCTCCTCGGCCCGCCACTCGGAGACACCGATGTACAGGGCCTTGCCCTGGCGGACCAGGTCCTCGAAGGCCCGCATCGTCTCCTCGAGCGGGGTGGTGTAGTCGAAGCGGTGCGCCTGGTAGAGGTCCAGGTAGTCGGTGCCCAGGCGGCGCAGGGAGGCCTCCGCGCCGCGGATGATGTGCTTGCGGGACAGGCCCTTGTCGTTCCTGCCCTCGCCCATCGGCCAGAAGACCTTCGAGAAGATCTCCAGCCCGTCCCGGCGCTCGCCCTTCAGCGCGCGGCCGAGAACCTCCTCAGCCCTGCCCTGGGCGTAGGCGTCCGCGGTGTCGAAGGTGGTGATGCCCGCGTCGAGTGCGGCGCGCACACAGGACGCGGCGGTGTCCTCCTCGACCTGGGAGCCGTGGGTGATCCAGTTCCCGTAGGCGATCTCGCTGATGATGAGACCGCTGTTGCCTAGATGCCGAAAGTCCATGCTGAGCACTCTAATAGCAGCACCGGCGGAATCCGAGACCGTCCACCATGAGATTGGGAACGCTCCCAGTCAGGAGGTGCAGCCGCCCCAGGCGCCGTGCCCCAGACACAGTGAAGGGCCGGTGCGGACACCGGCCCTGCTCACGTGTGACGGACAATGGGGATTTTCGGGACGGCTGGCTGTTCAGCGTGTGCCGCGGGGAGTGGGGTCCTCGCCGACCTTCACGCGGGGCTTGGGCAGACGCAGGCGCCGGAACTGCAGCTGGCGCATGGCGGCGTACATGCCGATGCCCTTGATCGCCGGGTCGTCGGGGAAGTACTCGCTGGTCCGACGCTTGATCGTGCGCCCGACCATGATGCCCTCGGCGACGATGGTGACCATCATCAACGGCCACAGCACGTAGGCGACGGCGACCTGGAACGTCGGGTTGTTGATGAACAGCAGCGCGATGATGAGGATCGAGAACGGCAGGAAGAACTCACTGGCGCTGCGGCGCGAGTCGATGAAGTCCCGGGCGTAGGCGCGGGCCTGCCCGAGGTCCTGCTGGCGGAAGTATTTCTCGTCGCCCTTGGGAGCACCGGAACGCCGCGCACCCTTGTCGCGTTGACGTTCGAGACGGTCCCGGTAGGCACGGTAAGCCTCCTTTCGGGTCTCAGGGGCCTTCACCGGTCGGCGCGGGGTGCTGTCGGATTCCCTGCGCTTAGGGGTGGGCACACCCTTCTTGGGGGTATATCCCTTAGGTTGGGTGGCCTCAGTGGCCTCAGGGCTGGCGGATTCGGCAGAGCTCGAATCCGGGGCTGCGGAAGCGGAGCGACGTCGGAACACACCTTCAGGGTAGCCGGTCATAGCTTTATGGCGACCGCGGGCCAGACCGCGTAGGGTTGGGCAGAGCGCCCGCTGGGAACAGCCGATGTACGCACCGAGAAGGGGACGGCCACGCCAATGAGCGTGTTTCAGCGACTTTCGATGATCTTCAAGTCCAAGGCCAGCAAGGCCCTGGACTCTGTCGAGGACCCCAGGGAAACACTCGACTACTCGTACCAGAAACAGCTTGAACTCCTGCAGAAGGTCCGTCGCGGTGTCGCCGACGTCGCGACTTCCCGAAAGCGGGTCGAGCTCCAGATCCAGCAGCTCGAGCAGCAGTCCGGCAAACTGGAGACCCAGAGCCGGGCGGCCCTGACCCAGGGCCGTGAGGACCTCGCCCGTGAGGCCCTCACCCGTCGCTCCGGCCTCACCAGCCAGATCGAGGGACTGCGCGAACAGCACTCCAACCTCCAGGGTGAAGAGCAGAAGCTCACGATGGCCGCTCAGCGCCTGCAGGCGAAGGTGGACTCCTTCCGCACGCGCAAGGAGACCATCAAGGCGACCTACACCGCCGCTCAGGCCCAGACGCAGATCAGCGAGGCCTTCTCGGGCATCTCCGAGGAGATGGGCGACGTGGGCATGGCCGTGCAGCGCGCGGAGGACAAGACCTCCGAGATGCAGGCCCGTGCCGGTGCGGTGGACGAGCTCCTCGCCTCCGGCGCGCTGGACGACGTCACGGGCAGCGGCCCCAAGGACGACATCCAGAGCGAACTCGACCAGTTGGCCAGCACCACCGGTGTCGAGTCCGAGCTGGAGCGCATGAAGCTCGAGCTCGAAGGCGGCAACGGCGGCGGTGCCACCCCGCAGATCGAGGGCGGGAACGGCTCGGCCGGGAACCGGGAGGGCTCGTGATCGTCCGCATCATGGGTGAGGGTCAGGTTGACCTCACCGACGCCGACCTGGACCTGCTCAACGACTTCGACGCGGCCCTGGAGGCGGCGATCGAGGCGGATGACGAGGCCAAGTTCCGCACGGCCTTGCACGACCTCCTGGAGAAGGTGCGGGAGGACAGCAAGCCGCTGCCGCCTGACGCCCTGGAGCCCTCGCAGTTCATCCTTCCGCACGCTGACGCCAGCATGGAAGAGGTTCGCGAGATGCTTCAGGACGACGGACTCATCCCGGGCTAGGCCCGGGTGCGGTGACTCCGCGAGACCCGCCGCCGTCCAAGCGGGTCCGCGAGCCAGGCGTGTCCCCGGGCTAGGGAGACCACCGGTCCGAGCCACGTTCGGTGCCTGCGTGCGCGCGTTCTCCACCGCGGCCGCCGTGACCACGTCACGGCGGCCGCGGTGTGCGTGCGGTCTATGACACGTCTCACCGGACGTGGGGAACACGCGGCGGCCCGCTTTAACCCGTTTCTCACCTGCCCGAACTACACTCCGAAACAGTCATAGGGGAGGGATCGGCGTGGCAGGTTCGAAGTTCCGTCCGGACCGGGGGCTGACAGCCCGGATGGTCATGACCATGGTGTTGCTGTTCCTGGTCTACGTCGCCTTCGTGTTCGGCCTGGTCTTCGCCGGGCTCAACATCTGGCTGGTACTGATCATCGTCGGGGCCTTCGCCCTGTTCTCCTACTTCTCCTCCGACAAGATCGCCATGTTCGCGATGGGCGCCAAGGAGGTGACCCCGCAGCAGGCACCCGACCTGCACGCTATGGTCGACCGCCTGTGCGCCATGGCCGACATGGGCAAGCCCCGCGTGGGAATCGCCGACTCCGACGTGCCCAACGCCTTCGCCACCGGGCACAGCGAGAAGTCGGCGGTCATCTGTGTGACCACCGGCCTGATGCGCCGCCTGGACGGCCCGGAGCTGGAGGCGGTCGTCGCCCACGAGCTCTCACACATCGCCCACCGCGACGTCATGGTCATGACCATCGCCGGTTTCCTCGGCATCGTCGCCGGGTTCCTCACCCAGGCCGGGCTGCGCTTCGCCCTGATCGCGGGGGGCAACCGGGGCGGTAACAACGGCCCGGCCCCAGCGGTCGTCGCCCTCCTCGTCGTCCTGGTCAGCGCCGTCGCCTGGGTTCTGAGCTTCCTGCTCACCCGAGCCCTGTCCCGCTACCGGGAGCTCGCCGCGGACCGCGCCGCCGCCTACCTGACCGGCCGCCCGTCCATGTTGGGCAGCGCGCTGTCCAAGATCACGGGGGACATGGCCCGCATCCCCACCAGGGACCTGCGCCAGGCCGAACCGTTCAACGCCTTCTTCTTCGCGCCGGCCTTCGCGAAGAAGGGCTTCAGCATGAACCAGTTGATCGCCACCCACCCGCCGGTCGAACAGCGCCTGTCACAGCTCTCCGACATCTCCCGCCAGCTCGGAACCGGGAACTGACCCGGCAGGCCCTCGACCCGGCCCCGACCACCCGTGAGGGGAACCCGCATGAGTTTCTGGCGCGCCCTGCTGGGACGTTCGAAGCTGGCCAAGCCCGACTTGGACGCGCTCTTCGGGCTGCCGTCGGCCGCCCTGACCCTGCGCGCGGCTGTGGGGATCTCACCCACGGGTTCGGGCTCCGTGGCCTTCCGGGCCTCGGAGGGCGCCGCCTTCGCCGATGTGGAGCGCGACGTCACCGAGCTCCTGAACGCCGGTGACGGCCCGCCGGTCGAGCAGACCACCGATGACTACGGCTACACCTGGCTGGTCGTGCGCGGGGGCGGGGCCGACGGCGGTGGGGGAGAAATTCCTGCGGGGCCGGGCGGAGAGGTGGTGGACACCGACATCACCGGCCTGGTCACCGACCTGCACGCGGTCAACTCGACCCTGGAGGTGAACGGCTACGGTCCCTCCCTGCTGTGCTCGCTCGTGGGCTTCACCGACGGCGGGGGCCGCTCGGTCGGCCTCGTCTACCTGTACAAGCGGGGCACCTTCTACCCGTTCGCCCCTCGGGGCAAGGGCCGGGACAACGCACTGGAACTACAGGTGGAGGCGGCGATCGGGGACGATCTGCCGATGGAGAAGGACAAGTCCCGCTGGTTCCCGGTCTACGGTGCCCCGGGCCTCTGACGAGGACGGAGACGTCTTTCTCCGCTTCCGGCGCACACCGGAGATGGCATCCGGGGCCGGGACAAATTACCCTTGGAGGTGCGAGTACACCCGTGCGCCGCCGGTGCCGCACCCACATCCTGTGGCCACGGCGGCCGGGCGAACACAGCGGCCACAAGGTGGAATGCCGCGCGGGCTCCCGGCGTTGGGACCCGTTGAAGAGGACTACACCCGCCACGGCGGGCCGATCCGGCACGCGACCGGGGTCGCCAGACGGCCGCAACCCCTTTTAAGAGGAGCTTTACAACATGACGGTTCAGAGCGAGGCCACCGCGCAGGGAGTCATCCTCACCGATGGTGCGGCCGACAAGGTTCGGACGCTCCTTGAGCAGGAGGGCCGGGACGACCTGCGCCTGCGCGTGGGTGTCCAGCCCGGTGGTTGCTCGGGGCTGCGTTACCAGCTCTACTTCGACGAGCGCGACCTGGACGGCGACGTCATCGCCGACTTCGACGGGGTCGAGGTCGTCACCGACCGCCGCAGTGCCGCCTACCTCATCGGCGCGACCATCGACTTCATGGACACGATCGAAAAGCAGGGGTTCACCATCGACAACCCCAACGCCACCGGTTCCTGCGCCTGCGGCGACTCCTTCAACTAGGAGCCGCGAGGGTCGGCCGGGCACGTTCGGCCAGGCACAGCCGCCCTGGCGGGGCGGCAACCACAGGGGGAGGGCGGACGCTCCCGAGCGTCCGCCCTCCCCCTTCTTGTGTCCGATTCTGCGTCCGAGGGCGGTGCCGGCGCGCTATCCGTGCCCGCCCGGCCTTTAAGGACCGCCGCCCCCTGGGTAACCTAGGCGGGTCCATCGGTCGCGCCCCGGCGTGGCCGGCTACGCCCACAACATGTCCAGCTCGTCCCCCGAGTGCATTCTTCTTCCCAACCAAGGAGCTCACGTACAGTGCGTATCGCGGTTGCCGGATCCATCGCCACCGACCACCTGATGACCTTCGACGGTCGGTTGGCCGAGCAGATCATCCCCGACCAGATCCAGCAGTTGTCCCTCTCCTTCCTGATCGACGAGCTGGATGTGCGCCGCGGCGGCGTCGCAGCCAACATCTGTTTCGGTATCGCCGGCTTCGGACTGAGCCCGATCCTGGTCGGCGCGGCCGGGGCCGACTTCGAGGAGTACCGAGCATGGCTCGACCGCCACGGCGTCGACACCTCCGCGGTGCTCATCTCGGAACTGCGCCATACGGCCCGGTTCATCTGCACCACGGACAAGGACCAGAACCAGATCGCGTCGTTCTACGCCGGTGCGATGGCCGAGGCCCGCAACATCGAGGTCGGGCCGATCGCGGACCGCGCGGGCGGCCTCGACCTCGTCCTCATCGGCGCCGACGACCCGGTGGCCATGGTCCGGCACAGCGAGGAGTGCCGCTCGCGCTCCATCCCCTTCGCCGCCGACCCCTCGCAGCAGCTCGCCCGCATGGAGGGTCCGGAGGTGCGCAGCCTCATCGAGAGCGCGACCTTCCTGTTCACCAACGAGTACGAGAAGGCCCTGGCCGAGCAGAAGACCGGCTGGTCGGACGCCGAGATCCTGGGCAAGGTGGGTATCCGGGTGACCACCCTGGGCGCCAAGGGCGTCCGGATCGACCGCGAGGGCGAGCCCAGCATCCGGGTGCCCTCCGCCGCCGTCGACAACCTCGTCGACCCCACCGGTATGGGCGACGCCTTCCGCGCCGGGTTCCTCTCGGCCCACTCCTGGGGGGTCTCCCTGGAGCGCGCGGCCCAGGTCGGCAACGCCACCGCAGTCCACTGCCTGGAGGCGGACGGACCGCAGGAGTACAAGCTCACGTCCGAGTCCCTCCTGGGCCGTCTGGAGCGCTCCTACGGTGCTGACGCCGCCGCTGAGGTCAAGCCCTTCCTGTGATCGGGCACCACTTTCGGGCGGGATGACGCGCCTTTTGGTCGGGGCGGTGTCTCCGAGCCCGTAAAGTGGATGGTCGTGACCCGCACGGATAATCCCGTGCCCGCCCGGTGCGCTGAAACGCGTGCCGGGCTACTTCGCCCAAGCCGTTCGCGCCGGGTCACGCGCGACGGTGGGGAACCCGCTTCCGACCCGCACCGCGGGATCCGGGGCTCGGGCGCCCGGAGCGCCTCCCAGATCTAGGCAAGCCTTACCTGGGATTCCCTGATTCACCTTGAAAGGACTATGCATGCGCTACACCGGACCGAAGGTGCGGTTGTCCCGGCGCGCCGGCACCCCGCTGACCCGTAAGGCGGTCAGCTACTTCGAGAAGCGCCCGTACCCGCCCGGCGAGCACGGCCGTCGCGTCCGTCGCAACAGCTCTGACTTCGCCGTCCGTCAGGCGGAGAAGCAGAAGGTGCGCTGGTACTACGACCTGACCGAGAAGCAGCTGCTCCGGATCTACGAGAACTCCAAGAAGCGCGCCGGCCGTACCGGTGAGGAGATGCTCGCCGAGCTCGAGCTGCGTCTGGCCACGGTCGTCCTGCGTGCCGGTCTGGCCGCCTCGATCTACGCCGCGCGCCAGTTCATCAACCACGGCCACATCACCGTGGACGGCAAGAAGGTCGACATCCCGTCGTACCAGGTCAAGCCGGGCCAGATCGTCAGCGTTCGGGAGAAGTCCCGCACGATGGTCCCGTTCGTCGAGGCTGCCGAGGGCATCCACGCGGACGACAAGATCGCCGGTTTCCTCGCCGTGAGCCACAAGGACCTGCGCATCGCGGTCATCGACCGCCCCAAGCGTGAGCAGATCCCGGTGCCGTTCGACGAGCAGCTCGTCGTCGAGTTCTACGCTCGCTAAGCACCTCCCGCACCCGCGGGCCCAGTCCTCCTCCGAGGGCGGTCCCGTACCGCGGGGAAGGCCGCGCGGACCCCGGGTCCGCGCGGCCTTCGTGCTGCCCGGCGCCCTGCACCGGCGTGACTGACGGTGACGCGGTGCGTCGGGTCGACCCCGGCGCCATCCCCGGGAACCGGCGGGAGCCAATCGTTATCGCACCGGAACCGAAAACCCGGATGCGGCCCCCGTCACGCCGTCAGTACATCCGGCGGATGTGAAACGCGCTACCCCGCGCCAAGGGCTCCTCGACGACGAACTCGTGCATCTTCATCCGGCACCAGGACGGTATGTCGGCGCTTGCCGCCGGATCGTCCGCGGTGACCGCGATGACCGCTCCGATAGGCACTTCGTGCAATCTGGCGGCCAGCATGATGATCGGGATCGGGCACTTGCGGCCCACCGCCTCCACGGTGACCAGAGGCTGCTGCGAGGCCGGTCGCTGAGGCACGGCTACTCCTGTTGGTTGTCGTCCTGTAGCCCAATCTTGACCTGGGCCGCTCGAAAAGGCGCACCCGGTTAAGGGTGCCGTAAACCCAGCGATACGCTCGCCTTAGTCTCGTGCCGTGAACGCGTACAGCTCCGCCGCAGGCGGCGATGTACTCGGTTATGGCCGGGCCCGGGGGAACGCCGGGCCGCGCCTCGTAGCCAGCCGGGAGGATGTCCCTCGGGGGCGACTGGGCCCGGCTCCGCGGGACCACCGCGCGTTCCGTCAGGGGCGATCCTGGCAACACGCTGACCAGGCAAGCCCCTGATCGGCACGCTGGGCGGTTCGCGATAATGTTTCCCCCTGACAAGCTTTGGATACTTAGGCCGCCCGTGGAGAATCCACGGGCTTCACCGCTGGGAAGGCAATCCGTGAGTCCGACCCGCCAAAAAAATCGGCGCTCAACACTGCGCCGATGGGCACCACGCGGCGCCGCGCTCGCCGTGATGGGGCTGGCCGCGACCGGCTGCGCGTCGAACGAGCTCACTCGTTTGGGCATGCCGGCGCCGATCACCGAGCAGGCTGAGCGTGTTCTCTCGCTCTGGCAGGGCTCGTGGTTGGCGGCTTTCGCGGTCGGCATTCTCGTGTGGGGACTGTTCATTTGGACGATCCTCTTCCACCGCAAGCGCTCTGAGCAGCTGCCGCCGCAGGTGCGGTACAACATGCCCATCGAAGCGCTGTACACCGTCCTGCCGATCGTCATCATCTCGGTGCTGTTCTTCTTCACCGCCCGTGATCAGGCGTACCTGATGGATACCGAGGAGCCCGCGGACGTCCACGTAGAAGTCGTGGCCTTCCAATGGGCCTGGCAGTTCAACTACATGGACGACACGAAGGAGAACGGCGGAGAGGTGCTCTTCTCCGAGGTCGGTATCCCCAATCCGGACGGGACCGCCGACCCCGAGACGCAGACGACCCTCGTCCTGCCCGAGGGCTCCGCCGTCCACTTCGACCTCTACTCGCCCGACGTCATCCACTCGTTCTGGATCCCGGCGTTCGGTTTCAAGATGGATGTCGTGCCGGGCCGCGACAACGCCTTCCAGGCAAACCTGCAGGAAGGTACTGAGGGCACCTACATCGGCCGTTGCGCCGAGCTGTGCGGTGTGGACCACACCCGCATGCTCTTCAACGTCGAAGTTCTGCCGCAGGGCGAGTACGAGAGCTGGGCCTCCGAGCAGGAGGCCGCAGCCGAGGATGACGCCGCCGAGGGCGCGGGCGCCGAAGCGGCCGAGCCCGAGGAGAATGACGAGTAAATGACCACGACGGCAACCGAAACCCAGACTGGCGGACCTCAGGCACCGTCACGAAAAGGGTCGATGATCGTCAGCTGGATGACGTCGACCGACCACAAGGTCATCGGGTACATGTACCTGATCACCTCCTTCGCGTTCTTCCTCTTCGGTGGTGTGCTGGCGCTCCTGATGCGCCTCGAGCTGTTCGAGCCGGGCATGCAGTTCATGTCCAACGAGCAGTTCAACCAGCTGTTCACCATGCACGGCACGATCATGCTGCTGATGTTCGCGACCCCGCTGTTCGTCGGGTTCTCGAACGTGATCATGCCGCTGCACATCGGCGCGCCCGACGTGGCGTTCCCGAGGATGAACCTGTTCAGTTACTACCTGTTCCTGTTCGGCAGCCTCATCGCCATCGGCGGTTTCCTCACCCCGGGCGGCGCCGCCAGCTTCGGCTGGTTCGCCTACACCCCGCTCTCCGACGCGGTCCGCTCACCGGGCCTCGGCGGTGACCTGTGGATCCTGGGCCTGATCGTGTCCGGTCTGGGCACCATCCTCGGTGCGGTCAACTTCATCACCACCGGTCTGTGCATGCGCGCGCCCGGTATGACGATGTTCCGCATGTCGATCTTCACCTGGAACACCCTGCTCACCAGTGTCCTGGTGCTCATCGCGTTCCCGGTGCTGACCGCCGCCCTGATCGCCCTGGGCGCCGACCGCATGGTCGGCACACAGGTCTTCAACGCGGAACACGGTGGTGCCATCCTCTGGCAGCACCTGTTCTGGTTCTTCGGGCACCCAGAGGTGTACATCATCGCGCTGCCGTTCTTCGGTATCGCGACCGAGATCCTGCCGGTGTTCAGCCGCAAGCCGATCTTCGGCTACAAGAGCCTGGTGGCGGCCACCATCGCCATCGCCGGTCTGTCCGTGACCGTGTGGGCGCACCACATGTTCCCGACCGGAGCAGTACTACTGCCGTTCTTCTCGTTCATGACGTTCCTCATCGCGGTCCCCACCGGGGTGAAGTTCTTCAACTGGATCGGGACGATGTGGCGCGGCCAACTCACGTTCGAGACACCGATGCTGTTCACGATCGGCTTCCTGGTCACCTTCCTCTTCGGTGGTCTGACCGGTGTGCTGTTGGCTTCGCCGCCCATCGACTTCCACGTCACAGACTCCTACTTCGTGGTGGCGCACTTCCACTACGTGGTGTTCGGCACCGTGGTGTTCGCGATGTTCGCGGGCTTCTACTTCTGGTGGCCCAAGTTCACCGGCAAGATGCTCAACGAGAAGCTGGGCAAGTTCCACTTCTGGCTGCTGTTCCTCGGCTTCCACGGCACCTTCCTGGTGCAGCACTGGCTGGGCGCGGCCGGCTTCCCGCGCCGGTACGCGGACTACCTGCCCGAAGACGGGTTCACGGAGCTCAACCAGATCTCCTCGATCTCGTCCTTCGTGCTGGCCGCCTCGACGCTCATCTTCTTCTGGAACGTGTACATCACGTCGAAGCGGGCGCCGATGGTCACCAGCGACGACCCGTGGGGCTACGGCTGCTCCCTGGAGTGGGCGACGTCCTGCCCGCCGCCGCGACACAACTTCACGTCGCTGCCGCGGATCCGGTCCGAGCGTCCGGCCTTCGACCTCAACCACCCGCACGCCGCGGCACCCGGTGCCGTCGCGGCCGGTGCCGAGAAGAAGTAGGGGCGAGCTCACATGAAGATGCAGGCCTATCTGTTCATGGGCATCTCGACCTTCTTCGGTCTTGCCGCTGCCCTGTACATCTACTGGTCCTACCAGGACACCGGCGCGATCGAGTGGACGGGCACCACCGCCCTGGTCATCTCCATCGGCTTCGGTTGGATGATCGGCTACTGGCTCTGGCAGGCGGCTCGCCGCAGCGAGCACTTCCACGGCCTCCCGCCCGAGGAGCGCCTCGACGGCGAGATCTCCGAGAACTCCGGCGAGTACGGCTTCTTCAGCCCGCACAGCTGGTGGCCGCTGTGGGTCGCGCTGGCCGTGGCCTTCACGGCGGTCGGTATCGCGATCGGCTGGTGGATGGTGTTCATCGGCTTCCTCGCGATCATGCTGTCGTCGATCGGCTGGGTCTTCGAGTACTACCGCGGAGAGTTCCAGCACTGACGCGCACAACCGGCGCCTTCGCCCCATGCGGGTAGATGACCACTCAGGTCGGGCGCGAGTGTCACCGCCCCGGTGACCGGAGGGTCCCAGGACGGCCCCCGGGCACCGGGGTATTCTTTTCGGGCGACCCCCACGTGGCCCTTGACCCCACGGTGCATCCAGGCCCTGACCCTGCTGTTTCCGTGCGGACCGGTTCCGCACACGTCAGGGCCCGTCGAAACGGACGCTGGAGGTCCCTGGAATGAAGCGACGCATCTCCCGCCCCCGGCTGGCCGTGGCCGTAGCCGCCGTCGTGCTGCTCGGCTCGGCGTGTTCCCCGAGCCCCGACGACGACCCCGGAGACACCTCGGTGCAGGAGGAGCAGGACCAGGAGCAGGAGGAAGAGGACGAGGGGCCGGAGGTCCTGATCAGCCCCGCCCCGGGGGACACCGGCGTGCAGCCCAACAGGCCCGTCCGCGTGGAGACCGCTGACGGGATGCTCACCGAGGTCCGCGTCGAACAGGAGACCCCGGACGAGGTCGCCTCCGGCGATGGGGAAGAGGCCGCGGGAGGGGCCGAGGGGGACCTCTTCGAGGTCACCGGGGATTTCAACGAGGCCGAGGACGAGTGGGCCAGCGACCGGAACCTGCGCCCCGGTGCCACCGTCACCGTGGTCGCCACCGCGGCCGACGCCGACGGTCAGGAGACCGAGGCCGTCTCGGAGTTCACCACCCTGGACAGCGTCGAGGGGCAGCGCCTCGAGCTCGCGTCCAACTTCCCCTCCAGCGGGCAGACCGTCGGTGTGGGCATGCCGGTGATCGTCAACTTCGACCTGCCCGTGACCAACAAGGCGCAGGTGGAGAACTCCATCGAGGTCACCGCCGAGGAGGCGACGGAAGGCGCCTGGAACTGGGTCGACGACCAGATGGCGGTATTCCGGCCCAAGGAGTACTGGGAGCCCTACCAGGAGGTCACGGTGGACCTGCGCCTGGCCGGTGTGGAGTCAGCGGACGGGGTCTACGGCGTCGACAACCACCGCATCGAGTTCGAAGTGGGCCGCGAGCTGATCTCCACCATGCACGTGCCCGACCACGAGATGAGCGTCGAGGTCGACGGCGAGACCGTCCGCACCATCCCGGTGAGCAACGGCGCGGCGGAGGAGCACTTCGACACCACCACCTCGGGGGTCCACCTCACCATGGAGAAGCACGAGTCCATCGTGATGGACTCGGCCACCGTCGGCATCCCCGAGGACTCACCCGACGCCTACCGGCTGGACGTGGACTGGGCGGTCCGCACGTCCAACAGCGGCGAGTTCACCCACGCAGCCCCCTGGAACGAGGACAACCTGGGCCGGGCCGACACCTCCAACGGCTGCACCAACATGACCGTGGGGGACGCCCGCTGGTTCCACGACGAGTCCCTGATGGGCGACATCCTGGAGACCACCGGCACCGACCGCGAACTGGAGTGGAACAACGGCTGGGGCTTCTACCAGCGGTCATGGGAGGAGTGGCTGTCCCACAGCGCGACCGGGGAGCCCCAGTCCACCGACGGTTCCGGCACCCCCGGCCCGGTGCACGGCGAAGGGTTCTAGGGCGCGGTCCGCCGCCCACCGGTCCCCTCCGCGGGCGTGAGAAGGCCGTTGAGGCGTTCGAGGGTCCGGTCCCAGGTCCACTCCCGGGAGACCCACTCCCGGCCGCGTGCTCCCATCAGGGCGGCGCGGTCGGGGTCCCTGAGGAGCCGGATGAGCGCCCGGGCGGTCGGCCCGGGGGTCGAACCGTCCACCACGTGCCCGGTCTCGCCCTCCAGGACCGCGTCGGGGGCGCCGCCCGACGCGCCAGCGAGTACCGGTAGTCCGGTGGCGGAGGCCTCCAGGTAGACCATCCCGAGGCCTTCCACGTCCAGGCCGCCCCGCCTGGTCCGGCAGGGCATGGCGAAGACGTCGCCGGCGTCGTAGTGGGCGGGCAGTTCCTCGGGCGGCACGGGGCCGGTGAAGCGCACCGAGTCCATGCCGAGCGCGGAAGAGTAGAGCTTCGGGGCGTAGGGGCCGTCTCCGACGAACAGTAGGACGGCGTCCGGCACGTCGGCCAGGACCCGCGGCCAGGCCCGGATGAGAGTGTCCTGGCCCTTGCGGGGCACCATGCGGGACACGCACACGACCACGGGGCGCCCGCCCAGCCCGAGACGTGCGCGGATCGCCGCGCCGCCCGCCCCGGGACGGAACCGGTCCGTGTCCACGCCGGGGGCCAGCCGCCGCATCCGGTCCGTTGCGGCGCTGGAGAGCGAGCGTGCCAGTCGGCGCCGCGTGTACTCGCCCAGGTAGGTGACGGTGTCGACGCCCTCACCGATCCCGCGCAGTGCCGAACTCGCCCCCGGGAGCACCGTCCAGCCCGTCTCGTGTCCGTGCGTGAGCGCCACTTGGCGGCGCACCTGGGAGCTCAGCGAGGCGGAGATCAGGCCCAACGGGGCGGCCGCCCCGTAGAGCACCGAGTCGCAGTCCTCCATCTCGGCGATCACCCCTGCCCGCCGGGCCACCCTCGGGGTGGGCAGCAGCACCTTCGCCGCGTCGCGCACGACCGGGAAGGGCTGGCGCAGGTCGAAGTGGGGGTCGGTGCGCTCGTCGGCGGCGCTGGGGGAGGAGCAGTAGACCAGAACCGAGCCCTCGGGCCTGCGCCGAGCCAGCTCGTGCACGAAGGACTCGATGCCGCCCGCACGCGGAGGGAAGTCGTTGGTGATGATGAGAGTTCGCGACACCCGGCGAGTCTAGGACGTCCGCCGCCCTCGGTGCGGGAAACCCGGTCGCCGCGGAGAAGTTCGGGGCCGGGGAGGTCGGAGCCGGAGAGAACATGAGGGGCCCCGGACACCGGGATCGAACCGGTGTCCGGGGCCTCTCGGCCGTTCGTTCCGGGGCGCGTCCGGACCGCGTTCTCGGGTCCTAGGGGCCTAAGGGCGTACGGCGGTGACGAAGCTGCTGCGGTAGTGGTCGTTCAGCGTGACCGTGCCGATGGGACGGGCAGAGGTGGAGGCGTGCACCATCTCGCCGCCGCCCGCGTACAGGCCCACGTGGCTCGGCTCGGAACCGTAGAAGAACAGCAGGTCACCGGGCTGCTTATTGTCCCAGGAAACCTGGTTGCCCGCGTTGACCTGGTCGTAGGTGGTCCGGGGCAGGCTCACGCCCGCTTGGGACCATGCGGCCTGGGTCAGACCGGAGCAGTCATAGCCGTCCGGGCCGGTGCCGCCCCAGACGTAGGGCTTTCCGATCTGGGCGTAGGCGAAGTCGAGCACGGCCTGCGCGTTGCCGGTGGCCGGGCCGTCGTAGCTACCGCCGCCACCGCCACCGTTGCCACTGTCGGAGCTGTCGTCGTCACTGACGTTCTCGGTGGCCGCGGCCCGCTCCTCCTCGGTGAGCTCGTCGAGGAGGTCCTCCTGTTCGGCGATGGCGTCCTCGGCGTCCTCGGTCGCTTCCTCCGCCTCCTCCAGGGCTTCGGCGGCCGACTCCTCGGTGTCCTCAGCCTCGATACGGAGCGTCTCGAGGTGGTCGAGCTCCTCCACGTACTGGTCCAGGCGCTCCTCGTGCTGGTCCGAGAGGTAGGTCAGGTCGGCCTGGTGCTCCAGGGCCTCCTCGGGGCCGGACGCGCCGATGAGATGGGTGGGCGAGTCGTAGTCCACGCCCGTGTAGGCGGCGTTGGCGAGGGTCCGGACGCCTGATCCGAGGGACTCGACCTCTTCCTCGGCGGCCTCGATGTCCTCGAGAATGCCGTCCAGCTTCTCCTCGGCGGCCTCGTAGGTCTCCTGGGCATCGTTGTAGGCCGCGTTGAGTTCGATGAACTCCTCTTCGAGGCTTTCGATCTCCTCGCGGACGTCATCGGCCGTCGGGTCCGCGTGCGCCACGGCGGAGGGCAGGAGAAGGGCACCGAGGGCGAGGGAAGCGATGACCGCGGTTCGGCGTCCGTGGTCGCCACGGGATACAGACACGTTGGGTAACACCTTTCTCCCCTTGCCCCAGGCCGTGCGGGAACAAGGGACTGCACCGGGTGGGGGTCCTTGGGCCAGTGAGGGTGGCCGAAACGGTGTGGGGGTGTGCCCGACCCGGGCGCGGTTGTCACCACCGGGTTGTGGTGAAGAGGAGCAACCACGCTCGGCGATGAACACTAGTGCATCCCTTGGGGCGCACTCAACTGTTTCGTGACATTCCGGCGCGAGACATGGCCTGTCCGAAAACAGCACTTGACCCACCCGTGACACCACAAGGCCGCCGCCCCGATCAAGGAGCGGCGGCCTCGCGGATCAAAGCCTCAGGGGCGAACGGCGAACTCGAACTGGCCGCCCCAATAGGCGGCCAGGCCGACGACCTCCAGGTTGCGGCCGGTACGGGGGGCGTGCACCATCTGGCCGTCCCCGGCGTAGAGGCCGTTGTGGCCCAGCCCGGAGAAAAACAGGATGTCGCCCGGCTGGACGGAGCCCATGTCGTTGATGCGGCTGCCCACCTCGGCCTGCGCGTACGTGGTGCGCGGCAGGTCGACGCCGGCCGCGCGCCAGGACGCCTGGACCAGGCCGGAGCAGTCGTACCCGTCGGGGCCGGTACCGCCGTAGATGTAGGGCAGGCCCACCCGGGAGTAGGCGGCGTCCAGGGCCGTGGCCGCGTCGCCGCTGCCGGCGTGGGACTGGTCGCCGGAGTCGTCGCCGCCCTCGGCGGAGGCGTCGGAGTCGGGGAACTGGTCGAGGAGCTCCTGCTGCTCCTCGATGGCCTCCTCCACCTCGTCCTTGGCGTCCTCGGCCTCCTCGAGCGCCTCCTCGGCCTCTTCGAGGGACTCCTCGGCCTCGTCCTTGAGCGCGAACAGCCGCTCGGCGGAGTCACCGAAGTCGTCGAGCTGCGACTGCTGGGTGTCCGACAGGTAGTTCAGGTCGGCGTTCTGCTCAAGCAGGGCCTCAGGGCCGTCGGAGGTCAGGACGTTGGCCGTGGAGTCCAGCTCGCCGCTCTGGTAGGTGGCGTTCGCGAACTGCTGGACCTTCTCACGCAGGTCGTCGTAGCGGTCCTGCTCGTCACCGACCTGCTCGTCGAGCTCGTCGTGCGCGGCCTTGGCCGCCTCGTAGTCCTCCTCGGCCTGGTTGTAGGTCTCGACCGCGGAGGAGGCCTCCGTGTTCAGCTCCTCAATGCGGTCCTCGACCTCGTCCTGGGTCGGCTCCGCGTGTGCGATGCCGGGGGCGATGAAGGTACCGGCGGCAACGACGCCAAGACCGGTCGTAGCGATTCGGCGAGTTGCACGCCGACCACCGGGGTTCTTCATGGCGGTCCACGCTCCTTGAGATTGAGAAGTCCGCATGGGGTGCTTGGGAGACGGAAAGCAAGGGGGAACCCGTGCACGGGCACGGGCCTCGCATGAGTGTGCGGGTCTCCACCGGTGTGGGGAAGACACAGGGGTGGTCTTCTATCCGACGGAGCACTCACGTTCCTGGAAGAACCTAGCGGACCGTCCTGCACGTCTCAACCACGACGCAGAACCCGCACCTCTCTGAACTGTGGCGACCGCTGTCCCAGAGGTGGACGTTTCGGCAGGAAAGCGAGGGTGCGCGCGGCAGTTTCGGGTCCGGTGGACTTTCTTGAGTGGTGTGGATCTCAATCGGCTTCCCGCCTGAGGCCGTACCGGACCCGGGCGCCGAATCAGGTGTGGGACTCCAGCCGACGCAGGAAGATCGGGGAGGGCACCGCGCGCGCCCCCGCGCGCCGAACCGCCGTGACGATCTCCTTGTCGGAGGTCACCACCGCGATCGGGCGTCCGGGAGGCTCCGCCCGCACGAGGCGGACGATCAGCTCGTCAGCGGTCTCACCCGGGGCGCTGAACAGCAGCCGCACGCGCCGGTTGGGCGCCGCCGGAGGCGCCTCCACATCGGCGCCGTCGAACACACACGTGATCTCGGCCTTGGTCCGGCTGGCGAGCCCCTCCAACGAGGTGAGCAGCCGGTTGCGCTGGTCGACCAGCGGCAGGGTCCCGTAACCGGTCTTGGTGACGTTGTAGCCGTCCACCAGGAGGTGCACGCGGGGAACCGTCAGCAGGTACTCCAACAGACCGGGGGCGTCGTCGGGCAGACCGCCCAGGGATACCCGGTTCCCCTCCTCCCGAGCCTCGGCGACCAGGTCGGCCGGGCTGTCGAGGGACGTGGGCAGAGCCAGTTCGCGGCGCAGGCCGTGCGACGCCTCCACCAGCACGTCCAGCAGTACGCGCAGGCGCGCCTCGTCGGCGTTGCGGCCGGTGCGGACCGCCCGCCGCGCGTTCTCCACCTGGGCCTCGGCATCTGCGAGGCGCGACCGCAGGCGGCGGTTCTCCGCCTCCAAAGCGCCTACCTGGTTCTCGCTCTCGCTGCGCCGGTCCGCGTGCTCGACCACCACGCGCTCCGCCTCGGCGGTGGCCTTCTTGGCCCTCTGGCGCTCGTTGTGGACCTTGCGGCGCAGCTCGGAGATCTCCGAGCGCTGCTCCGAGATCTGCTTCCGGAGCCTGGCCAGCTCGGCCTGGTGCCCGCTGCGGGTCTCCTCCAGCTGTCGGCGGACGTCGTCAAGGGCCTCGGCGGCCTCGTCGACCTCCTTGGCGCTGGTCTGCCGCTCCAGTTCCTCGTGGACGTCCTCGATGATGTCCGGCCAGCCCTTGGGACGGAGCAGGTAGGCGCAGGCCGCCACCGCCACCGGGTCGGCCGCGGGCGGAACCACGCCGGCCCGCATGCCCTCGGCGAGTTCGGGCCACACCTGCTCCACCCGAGCGGCGACCATCCCCCGGAAACCGTCGTGGTTCTCGAGCTGGGCGGCGATCTGCGGACCGGCCAGCCTGGCCCGGCGGCGCGGTTCGAACTTGGCGACCCGGCGCAGCAGGGGCGGAAGGTCGGAGGGGCGCATACCCCCCAGCACATCGGATCCGTACTCGACGACGCGGGCGCGCACCGGCTCCGGAAGGGGGCGGCGGAGCCGCTCCCCGCCGTCCTCGGAGTGCTCGGACCCCGGGCCGGTCTCGCGGTCCGCTTCCGTGCCGTCGGCCTCGCCGCCCGCGCCCGGGCGGGCGCTCATGCCTGACCCGTCGGGCTCTCCGCCGAGGAGTCGGAGACCGACCGGTCGGCGTCGGGGCGGGGGACGATCGTCACGCTGTCGGTGGCGCCGCACCACCGGCACTTGACCCGTTCGACGGTCTCGGCGAGCACGGTGCGTTCCTCGACCACCCCCGCGCCGGACAGCTCTTGGTGGACGAAGTCCTCAGAGCGCAACGTGCGGGTCACGTCGAACCGTGTGAGGTTGCCGCACCCGGTGCACCGCCATCGCTCATTGTCACCCGGCATCGCGATCCCCACGGTTCCTCCTACTGGTTTCAGGCTGCTGTCGTTCTCGTCCCGGACGGCGGGCCCGCCGCACCCGGTGCCCCACATCTTTCCATGTCGGGAGGGGCGGACCGTATCCCGGAGGCCGTTGGTCGTGCCCCCCGACTACCCTGACCGCGTGGTTCGACACTCAGCGGCGCCCGTCGGCGTCCAAACCAGCATCGGCGACCTAGGCACCCCTCTGTCCGGGGTGTCCTTCGTGGTCGTCGACCTGGAAACCACCGGCACCAGTGCGTCGGGCTCCCGGATCACCGAAGTCGGCGCGGTCCGGGTACGGGGCGGAGAGACCGTCGACGAGTTCTCCACCCTGGTCGACCCGCGGACCCTGATCCCGGCCAACGTCACACTGCTGACCGGCATCACCCAGTCGATGGTGGCCACGGCGCCGCCGATCGAGGAGGTCCTGCCGCGCCTGCTCGCTTTCCTGGCCACCGACCCGGACACCGTCCTGGTCGCGCACAACGCGCCCTTCGACACCGGCTTCCTCAGAGCCGCCTGCGAACGCGAGGCCGTCGAGTGGCCCGCGCCCCCGGTCGTGGACACCTTGCGCCTGGCACGGGCCGTGCTGCCCCGACCGGAGGTGCGCAACCACCGTCTGGGCACCCTTGCGGCCTACTTCGGCGCCCCCACGACCCCCAACCACCGGGCCTTGGACGACGCCAAGGCCACCGTCGACGTCCTCCACGGCCTTCTGGAGCGGCTCGGCCCCATGGGGGTCACCAGCCTGGAGGAACTGCGCGCCGTCAACAAGCCCGCCACCCGCGCCCAGCGGTCCAAGCGGCACCTGGCCGAGGACGTACCCGAGGGGCCCGGCGTGTACGTGTTCACCGACGCACGGGGCGAGAGCCTGTACGTCGGAAAGAGCAACAATCTGCGCCGCCGGGTGGCCACGTACTTCACCGCGGCCGAGTCCCGCCGCCGGATCCGGGAGATGGCCGGCCTGGTCGAAGGGGTCACGCCCATCCTGTGCCCCACCGGCCTGGAGGCCTCGGTCCGCGAGCTCCGCATCATCGCCGAGCGCAAACCCCCGTTCAACCGCCGATCCCGCAACCCCGAACGCGCTGCGTGGGTCAAACTCACCCAGGAGACCTACCCCCGCCTGTCCGTGGTCCGTGCGGTCAAGGACGACGGCGCGCCCTACCTGGGCCCCTACAACTCACCCAGGGACGCGGAAGAGGCCAAGGAAGCGCTGTTGCACGCCCTGCCGCTCCGCCAGTGCACCCACACCTTCGCCCCGCCGGAGCTCACGGTGACACCCTGTGTGCTGGCCCAGCTGGGCCGCTGCGGAGCTCCGTGCGACGGTTCGGAGCCGTTGCAGGCCTACGCCGTGCACGCGGCCGCTGCCCGCACCGCCATGACCGGCGACCCCGCCGTCGTGGTGGACGCGCTGACCGGGCGCATCCGGGAGCTCGCCGCCGAGCTGCGCTACGAGGAGGCCGCGAGTCTCCGAGACCGGCTCACGGCGTTCCTGCGCGGAGCCAGGCGCTCCCAGCGGCTGTCCGCGATCGCCGCCGTCCCGCACCTGGTCGCTTCCCGGCCCGGCGCTACGGGCTGGGAGACCGCCGTGGTCCGCCACGGCCGCCTGGCCGCCAGCGCAGTCCTGCGGCCGGGCACCGACCCCAGCGCCTTCCTCGCCTCGCTCACCGCCACCGCCGAGCGGGTGACCGCGGGGTTCGGACCGGTTCCCAACGCCACGGCGGGGGAGACCGAAGTCGTGCTGGACTGGCTTGTTTCACCTGGTACGCGCCTGGTCGAGGTCGAGGGTGAGTGGACATGCCCGCTGCGGAGCGCCGAAGCCCACACCGAAATGACACACTGGGCACATGGCCGCGCTTCCGCTCAATGACGACTACCCCGTCCGTCGCGCACCCGTCATCGCCTACGGGCTGATCGCGGCCAACGTCCTCGTCTACCTGTTGTCGCCCCAGGCGGCCACCGCCGTCTGGTACCCGGCCGACATGCTGGTGCGCTTCTGCTCGATCGACGACTACTTCATGCGCTGGGGCGCCATCCCGGACGAGATGCTCGGCCGTGTCGACCTGGCCGCCCCGCTGACCCCCGAGTGCGGGGGCATCGAGGGCAAGTCGATCTGGTTCTCCGTGTTCAGCTCCATGTTCCTGCACGCCGGACCCATGCACCTGCTCGGCAACATGGTCTACCTGTTCGTGTTCGGACCGGTGGTCGAGGACCGCGTGGGCAAACTCCGGTTCCTGGCCCTGTACCTGGTCACCGGCGTCGTCGCCGCCTACAGCCACGCTTTGGTCGACGCGGACGGCACCGTGCCGATGGTCGGCGCCTCGGGCGCGATCTCCGGTGTCCTCGGGGCCTACCTGGTGGTGCAGTTCCGCAGCCGGGTCACCACACTGGTGTTCGGGGTCATCCCGATGCGCTTGCCGGGGTGGGCCGTGGTCGGCAGCTACTTCGCCCTTCAGTATCTTCTCTACGTCACATCCTCGACCGCTCCCGGCGCCGGATCCAACGTGGCTTACGCGGCACACGTCTACGGGTTCGTCGCGGGGGTGATCGCGGGACTGGTGGTCTACCGGCTGCGATGGCGCTCCGGGACGCGGCTCTCCGACGTCTACTAGCGCCGTAGTCCGGGCGGCACCGCTTCCGCACCCGAACGCCCAGGAGGCACAGTGATCACCGCGATCGTCATGATCAAGGCCGACGTCCACCGCATCCCCGAGGTCGCCGAGGCCATCGCAGAGATCGAGGGGGTCAGCGAGGTCTACTCGGTGACCGGTGGCGTCGACCTCATCGCCATGGTGCGGGTCCGCCGCCACGAGGACCTCGCCGACGTGATCCCGGGCCGGGTCAACAAGGTCCCCGGTGTGATCTCCTCCGACACGCACATCTCCTTCCAGACCTACTCCAAGCACGACCTGGAGTCGGCCTTCGCCCTCGGCTGGTAGCCCCGGCGGCACATGGCCCGTACACGGGAACGGGGCGCGGCGAATGTACGCCGCGCCCCGACCGTGTTTCGTGAGCGACCTCCGGGGGCGCTCAGAGGTCCTTGGTGAAACCCTGGCTGGTCTCGACCCAGGAGGCCAGCAGGCGCTCGGCGGCACCGCTGTCCACGGCGGCCCCGGCCCGCTCGTAGCCCGCGCGCACCGACTCGGTCAGGGAGTCCCCGATGCCCTCGACGGCAGCCAGGGCGGCACCCGCGTTGAGCAGCACGGCGTCGCGTACCGGCCCCCGCCGACCCGCCACCAGGTCCCGAACCGCCTGGGCGTTGAACTCCACGTCGCCGCCGCGCAGGGCGTCGGGCGCCGACCGCTCGATACCCAGGTCGGCCGGGTCGAGGCGCTCGCGCCTGGCCGCACCGCCGGAGACCACCCAGACCGTGGACGTGGTGGCCGTGGTCAGCTCGTCGAGGCCGTCGTCCCCCCGGAACACCAGGGCGGAGGAGCCGCGGCGGGCGAATACACCGGCGATCACCTCGCACATGCGCTCGTCGAACACGCCGATCGCAGAGGCGGACGGCTGCGCGGGGTTGGTCAGCGGGCCCAGGAAGTTGAATACGGTCGGGACCCCGAGCTCGCGGCGGGGTTGGGCGGCGAACCGCAGCGAGGGGTGGAACAGCGGGGCGAAGCAGAACGTGATGCCCGCTTCTTGGGCGACCCGCACGGTCAGCTCCGGCGGCAGGTCCAGCACAACACCGAGCCGCTCGAGTACGTCGGCGGTCCCGCAGGAGGAGGACGCGGCGCGGTTGCCGTGCTTGACCACGCGCGCGCCCGCGGCCGAGGCGACGATCGCGGCCATCGTGGAAACGTTCACGGTGTGCGCCCGGTCGCCGCCGGTACCGACGATGTCCAGGGTCGGGCCGTCGACGCTGATCCGGACGGCGTTGTCGAGCATGCCTCGGGCCAGGCCGCTCACCTCGGAGACCGCCTCACCCTTGGCGCGGAGGGCGATCGCGAACCCCGCGACCTGGGCGCCGGTCGCCGAGCCGGACATGATCTCGTTCATCGCCCACTCGGTGTCGGCCGTGCTCAGAGAGACCCCGCCCAGGAGAGCGGTGATCAGGTTCGACCAGTTCCGCTCCTCGACGGCGGAACTCGGCTGTTCCTGCTGCGGACGGTCCTGTTCGGGCACGGGTGCCGACGATGCGGGGACGTTCATTCTGCGACTCCACGGATGTGAGAACGGGTGGGAGAGGGCGGTGGGGCGGGCATGACGGAGCGGACCGCCGACATCAACCGCCCAGGACAGGGGAGGGAGGCAGGACGCGGCTACGCCATCGCCCTCGACCCCACGGTTGAGACCACCGTTTGCCCGCTGGCTGAGGATGCATGTCCCTGTCGCCGTTCTCCCGCTCGGTCATCGCCCGACCGTGTTCGTCACATCCCACCGGATCAGCCGCTGATCGCCGCGGCCCGCTGGCGCATGAGCCCGGCCAGCGACTCGGCGAGCGCGACGGGATCGATCGGGTGGCTCACCACCTGGTCGGCCTGCGACCAGGTCGCCAGCCAGCCGTCGTCGACCCGGCCCACCAGCAGGAGCACCGGAGGGCAGCGGTAGATCTCGTCCTTGACCTGGCGGCACAGGCCCATCCCGCCGTTTGGCGCGGCCTCACCGTCGAAGATGGCCACGTCGATGTGCTCGCCGGGCTCCTTGGACTCCAGTTTGCGCAGCGTGCCGGGCGCGGTCGCGCACTCGACGAACTCCACCTTCGGGACATCCGTCGCGGGGCGGCGGCCGATGGCCTGCCGCACCTGCTCGCGTGTGTCCGCCTTGTCGCTGTAGAGCAGCACGCGCATCTTGGCACCCGTGTCCGTACCGCTGGCCACCATCGCGCCACCGTCCCATCGCGTCTGTCCGCGGCCGCCGCCTGGGGGTACGGCCGGGTCGTTAGTTGGCTGTATGCCTACGACTCTATTGCCTCGCGGTCACCGCGCCCAGATCGGCCCGGAGGTCCGAGGCGGAGCTGAGACCTTCGACACCACAGAATGCCAGGAGCTCGGCGGCCTTCGCTCACTGCCCCCGGGCTCGGCGTTGTTCAACGGTGATCATTTTGATATCTCAGCGTTGGATTGGTGCGGTTCAAGCTCGTGTCCCGGGGGTACGGAACGCCTCAGCCGTCCTGGATGGAGCCTTTTCAGCTGTCCGTGCGCGTCAGAAACGGACGCAGGGCGCACGAGCGGCTACAGTAACGCCCGAGTTACGGGGAGAGAGCGGATCCGGCCTCCTCCGGCCGCTGATCCGGGCGCTGATCCGTCGCCTTACGGGGGGTCGAGTACGGACCTGCGCGAGAAGCCGTAATAATGCTCCCGTGGCGACAGCAACCGCGAACCCAAAAACAGCAACCGCATCAGCGCATGGTGCGGCGAAGCGTCCTGACCTGGTGAGTGTTGGCACCATCGTGTGGCTGGCCAACGAACTCATGTTCTTCGCAGCGCTGTTCGCGATGTACTTCACCATCCGATCGGTGACTAACGGGAACCCTGAGCTCGGCAGTTGGCCGCAGGAAGGCGTCCACCTCAACCTGCCGCTGGCGACGACCATCACCGTGGTCCTGGTGGCGTCCAGTTTCACCGCGCAGTTCGGTGTCTGGGCCGCAGAGCGCGGCGACGTCCAGAAGCTGCGCATGTGGTTCTACATCACGTTCTTCATGGGCCTGTTCTTCATCCTCGGACAGACGTATGAGTTCTACGAGCTGGTGGTCGACTACGGGCTGACCCTCCAGTCGAGCGCCTACGGGTCGGTGTTCTACCTGGCCGCAGGCTTCCACGGACTCCACGTCATCGGTGGTTTGATCGCGTTCCTCATCATGCTGGGACGCACGTACGCCGCGAAGCGCTTCACTCACCAACAGGCGACCAGTGCGATCGTCGTGTCCTACTACTGGCACTTCGTCGACGTCGTCTGGGTCGCTTTGTTCTTCACCATCTACTTCCTTCAGTAACCCGAAACGGGGAAACCGTGAAATGGATTACCGCGCGGCGGCGGCATCCCCTGGCGGGGTATGTCGTCGTCATCCTCGCGCTAGCCCTGTTCGGGGTGGGGTATGCCGCAATGGCCCCCACCGCCGACCAGGCACGGGCGCAGACACTTGCCGCTGATGCCCCGTCCGAAGAGGACGTGGACATCGCCGAGGGCAAGACCATCTTCGACCAGACGTGTGCCTCGTGCCACGGTCTGGACGGCTCCGGTAGCCCGACCGGGCCCGACCTGCGTGAGGTTGGTTCGGCCGCGGTCAACTTCCAGGTCAGCACCGGCCGTATGCCGTCGATGGACCCGGACAACCAGATGCCGCGCAAGCCGATGGTCATGTCCGAAGAGGAACTCACCAACCTGATCGCCTACTACGACGACAGCGTCAGGTCCGACGGTGCCGGTGCCGATGTGCCCTACGAGGTGCCCGGTAACGAGCCGCAGCGTGCGGAGTTCGAGGACGACGCTTCCTACGAGGAGGCCGTCGCCGAATACGAGTCGGACTACGACGCCTACATCGAGGGCGCCGACGACGTCGACATGGGCATGAAGCTCTACCTGACCAACTGTGCGCACTGCCACAGCTGGTCCGGTGGCGGCGGTGCCCTGACCGACGGCGCCTGGGCACCCGAGATCCACGACGCGACCCCGCGCGAGATCTACGAGGCCATGGTCAGTGGCCCCGGCGCCATGCCGATGTTCAGCGACGGCGCCATCTCGCCCGAGGAGAAGCAGGAGCTCATCTCCTACGTGAAGACGCTGAAGGCCGAACCTGACGCCGGCGGCATCTTCGCGCTGGACCGAGTCGGCCAGGTGGCGGAGGGATTCATCGGGTGGACCATCGGTCTCTCCCTGATCATCGCCTGCGCGATCTGGATCACCGCGAAGCAGCGTGCCCATGACTGAGAACAACGGCAACGACAACAACGAGACCGGGGCCGACGACGCCAACGAGCGCGTGGTCGGCACTCCGACGGACACCAATGACGTGGTGACGGAGGCCCCGGCCGAGTCGCAGGGTGAGCACAACGGGCCCTACCTGGTCTCGGAGACGCACGCGCACTCGGAGGAGAAGCAGCGCCGAGGCGAGAAGGTCGCCTCGTTCTGGTTCATCCTCGCTTTCCTCGGCGGTGTCGGCTTCATCGTCTCGTACTTCCTCTTCCCGCCGAACGCGGCGGGGGAGCCGGCGATCGCCGACCCGCAGATCAGCCAGTACTCGAACATGCTGCTTGGTGGAACGCTCACCGTCGCGCTGTTCGGTATCGGTGCCGGCATGACGGAGTGGGCGCGCAACATCATGCCCCACTACGAGGTGGCGTCGCCCTACGACGACCTGCCCTCCGACGAGGAGGAGAAGAGCTCCTTCAGCGAATTCTTCATGAAGAGCGCCGACGAGAGCGGCTTCACGAAGCGCCCGCTGATGCGTCGCACGCTCCTCCTGGCCATGCTGCCGCTGGGTATCGCGCCGGTCGTCCTGATGCGCGACACCGGTCCCGTGCCGGGCGACAAGCTGATGCAGACCCCGTGGGTGGACGGCATGCGCATGCACGTCGAGGGGACCCACCGGGAGATCAGGGTCGAGGACCTGGAGAACGACCCGAACGGGATGATCTCCGCCCTGCCCGCGCTCCCCGATGACTACTACCCGGACGCGGAGTTCCATCCGCACGGGATCAGCATCAACGACCAGGCCAAGTCCGTCATCATGCTCATCAAGGTGCCGGACGGGGACTGGAAGGACGGGATGAACGAACCCGTGCGCGAGGGCAGCGACGAGACGCACATGAACTGGACCCACCAGGGCATCGTCGCGTACTCGAAGATCTGCACGCACGTGGGATGCCCGGCCGCGCTCTACGAGCGCACCACGCACCGCATCCTGTGCCCGTGCCACCAGTCCACGTTCGACGCGGTGGATGCTGCCAAGGTCGTCTTCGGACCGGCTCACCGAGCTCTGCCCCAGCTGCCGATCGGCGTCGACGACGAGGGCTACCTCGTCGCGAGGGGCGACTTCAACGAGCCGGCCGGGCCGACCTTCTGGGAATACGCGAAGGACTAGTCGATGAGTAAGACCACGCAAGCACCAAAGGCACTGCGCGGCGTCGGAAACTACATCGACGACCGCTTCCACCTGGCCAAGAGCGGTGAGAAGAACCTTCGCAAGGTCTTCCCGAACCACTGGTCGTTCATGCTGGGTGAGATCGCGCTGTACTCGTTCATCATCCTGCTGATCTCAGGCGTCTTCCTGACGTTCTGGTTCAAACCGAGCATGGCCGAGATCATCTACGACGGCTCGTACGAGCGCCTCCAGGGCGTTCCTATGACAGAGGCCTTCGCCTCGACCCTGTACATCGACTTCGATGTGCGGGGCGGCTTCCTCATGAGGCAGATCCACCACTGGTCCGCGCTGATCTTCGTGGCCTCGCTGGTGGTGCACATGCTCCGGGTGTTCTTCACCGGTGCGTTCCGCAAGCCGCGTGAGATCAACTGGCTCATCGGTATCGCCATCTTCACCGTGGCCATCCTCGAGGGCCTCTTCGGCTACTCGCTGCCGGACGACCTGCCCTCGGGCATGGGGGTCCGGATCCTCCAAGGCGTGATCCTGGCGCTCCCGCTGGTGGGCACGTACATCTCGATGTTCCTCTTCGGCGGGGAGTTCCCCGGCGAGGACATCATCACGCGCTTGTACATGCTGCACATCCTTCTGCTCCCAGCGATCCTGTTGGCGCTCATCGTGGCGCACTTCATGATCCTGTGGCATCAGAAGCACACGCAGTATCCAGGGCAGGGGCGAACAGACAAGACCGTGGTGGGAACGCCCATGTTCCCGGCGTTCGCGGTCAAGGCGGGCGGGTTCTTCTTCTTCACCTTCGCCGTGACCGTCGGTCTGAGCGCCTTCGTTCAGATCAACCCGATCCACCTGTTCGGCCCCTTCACACCGACGTCCATCACCTCGGGCCTCCAGCCGGACTGGTACATGGGCTTCATGGAGGGCTCGCTGCGGATCTTCCCGAACACGCTGGACTTCGAGCTGTTCGGGTACCCGATCATCACAGCGGTTCTGGTGCCAGGACTGGTGATTCCCGGGCTGATCTTCGGAGCGCTGGCCGCGTGGCCGTTCATCGAGCAGTGGATCACCGGGGACAAGCGCGCCCACAACGTCGCCGACCGTCCGCGCAACGCCCCGGTCCGCACCGGTCTGGGCGTCGCCGGCATCGTCTTCTACGGTGTCCTCTGGATGGCCGGGTCGAACGACGTGCTCTCGGAGACCTTCTCGATCGACCTGTACCTGACCACGTACATCTTCCGTACGCTGGCCATCGCCGGTCCGATCCTGGGTTACTTCATCGCCAAGCGGATCTGCCTCGGCCTGCAGCGCCGTGACCGCGACGCCCTGGAGCACGGTTACGAAAGCGGCACCATCCAGCAGCTGCCCAGCGGTGAGTTCATCGAGGTTCACAAGGAGAACTCCGACGAGACCACCCACGTGCTGCAGAGCAAGCCGACCATCACCTCGACCGCACTGGACGAGGGCGAGACCGATGAGAAGGGTGTGGAGAACCCCGCGGCGCGCAAGCCGATGGGCAAGTTCCGCCGTGCCCTGGCTCACTGGTACACGAAGGACAACGTGTCCTTCGAGGGCGTGGAGGCCCACTCGGGCCACCACCTGCACCACTCCTCCGATGGGGACGACAAGGCCCACTAGGGCTGCAGCTACGACGGACCCGGCCGCATCGAGCGGCCGGGTCCGTCGTGTTTCCAGGGGACCCTGCCCAGGCCAGCCCCCTGAGGCCGCCCGTGCAGCCCCGTCCCGCTCCGCTCGCCCGGTAGCCGGCCCGCCGCCTCCCGTCCGGCCCAGACCCGTCCGGGGGGCTTCCAAAGCCTGACGTGACCGCGGCGCCGACCACCACGCTCGGGGGTTGCCCGGACCTGCCCGGGGGGCTTGCTTGCGGACAGGTCCGGGCCGCTCTCAAGCGGCTTGGCCCGTACTGGTACCTGCCCCGTTGCCCCAGTGCTCCTTCCGTTGCGCACGGCTGGCCTCAGCCCCACACGAAAAGGGCCGACCGTCGGCAAGGACGGTCGGCCCCTTCATACGGAGCGCGCTGGGCTTACGCGTAGATGTCGTCGATCTCCTGGCTCCACTGCTTGCTGACGACGTGGCGCTTGACCTTCAGGGAGGCGGTCATCTGGCCGCCCTCCTCGGTGAAGTCGCTCGGCAGGATCTTGAACTTCTTGATCCCCTCGGCCTTGGACACGGCCTTGTTGGCGTCGTCGACGGCGCTCTGGACGGCCGCGTTGAGGTCGGCGTCCTCGGTCATGTCCGCGATCTCGCCGCTCTTGTTGTTCGACTCCTTCCAGAGCTCGAACGACTCGGGGTCGATCGTGATCAGGGCCGCGATGAACTTGCGGTTGTCACCGACGACCATGCACTGGCTGACCAGGGCGCTGGCGCGGATGCGGTCCTCGAGGAGCGCCGGGGCGACGTTCTTGCCGCCCGCGGTGACGATGATTTCCTTCTTGCGGCCGGTGATGCTCAGGAAGCCGTCGTCGTCCAGTGAACCGAGGTCGCCGGTGCGGTAGAAGCCGTCCTCGAACGCCTCCTTGGTGGCCGTCTCGTTCTGCCAGTAGCCGATCATGATGTGGTCGCCCTTGAGCAGGACCTCGCCGTCGTCGGCGATCCGGATCGTGGTGCCGGGAAGGGGCTGCCCGACGGTCCCGATCTTGTTGAACCCGGGGCTGTTGACCGAGGTCGGGGCGGTGGTCTCGGTGAGGCCGTACCCCTCGGTGATGGTCAGCCCGGCGCCGCGGAAGAAGTGGCCGAGGCGGTCGCCCAGGGCGGAACCGCCGGAGACCGCGTACTTGGCCTCGCCTCCCAGCCGGGCCATGAGCTTGCTGTAGACCAGCTTGCTGAAGAGGCCGTGCTTGAGCTTGAGCCCGAACGGCACGCTGCCCTTGCTCAGCGCCTTGCTGTACGCGATGGCGGTCTCGGCGGCGGCGTTGAAGATCTTGCCCTTGCCCTCACCCTCGGCCTTCTGCTGGGCCTTGGTGAAGACCTTTTCGAACACGCGGGGGACCGCGAGCAGGAAGGTGGGCTTGAAGACGGAGAACTGGTCGATCAGCTCCGGGCCGGTGCTGGGGTAGTGGCCCAGGACGGCCTTGCCCTCGATGACCATGACCTGGACGAAACGTGCGAAGACGTGCGCCAGGGGGAGGAAGAGGAGGGTGGAAGGGGTGCCCTCGTGGCCCAGGATGACCGGCTTGGCCGGGCCCTCCAGCGCCGAATGGGAGATGAAGAGGAAGTTTCGGTGCGTGAGTTCGCAACCCTTGGGACGGCCGGTGGTCCCGGAGGTGTAGATGAGGGTGGCGAGGTCGTCGGCCTTTACCGCGGTGCGACGCTTCTCGAGGTCCTCGTCGGAGACGTCGGCACCGGAGGCGCGCAGGGCCTCCATGTCGTCACCGTCGAACTTCCAGACGTTGTTGAGCTCGGGGGCCTTCTCGCGGACCTTCTCGATGCGCTCGGCATGGGCGTCGTTCTCGACGAAGATCGCCTTGGCGCCGGAGTTGCCGACGATCCACTCGATCTGCTCGGCAGAGGAGGTCTCGTAGATCGGCACGGTGATGCCGCCGATGGACCAGATCGCGTAGTCGGCGACCGTCCACTCGTAGCGGGTGCGCGACATCAGGGCGACACGGTCACCGTGTTCGATGCCCGCTTTGATGAGGGCCTTGGCATAGCTGACGATGTCACCGTGCAGCGTCTCGACGGTCACGTCACGCCACTGGCCGGATCCGGGTTCCTCCTGGCGGCGGGCGGCGACGACGTTCGGCTCGCTGGCCGCGCGCGCAAAGAGCGTGTCGGTCAGCCGCGCGTCGTTGGAGATCTCGGCCTTCGCGGGAGAGCTGTATTCGCGCACGTGGTGCTCCTGGACGTGTACTAGGTCTAGTAGTGGGGACGTGATGACCGTAACAACACAACCCTACTCGCGAGTAGAACGGGTTGTCGTTCGGTATCCAACAGTGATCGGAGCTTGACGCGTGAGTGAAGATGAACGCGCAGTTCACTCGCGTGACCCGCGGTGTGGAGTACCGCTGCTCCGGCTCTTCCCCTTGTGGTCTTCTACGCGTGATCTTTCCCGGCTGGAGGGTGTTCGACCCCTGTCGGGCGATCCGGGAGTGCGCAGGTCGGGCCGGTGATCCCGGTTACTTCTCGCGCGGAGCTGAGACTATCGCCCGCGCGGTGTTTCGTGCACATCCGGTTACTTCCGGGGCCTATGCGGCCTGAGTGTCCGTGTGGCGGCATCGCGGGTGGGAGGCCGCCGAGTCCGCGTGGCCCTCTCCTTCTGACCTGGGTGGCCCGACGGCCCCGAACCATCCCTGGTGCGCCCCTGAACCTGCCCTGAGAAGCCTGCCAGTGGGAGGTGCGGGCGGCTAACGTGTGGTCAGCGGACCGTACTAACTGGAGGCTTGCGGACATGACCGAGAACAATGGTGAACGGGCCGAGCGGTCGAACGGCACCCGCCCGGACAGCCCCGACCTGATCGATGACGCCCTGCGGCTGGTCGACAGCCTCCAGCGCAAACTCCTGGTGGCGGGGGTCAAGCGCGGGGTCGGGGCCGTCACCAACCCGCCGCCCAAGGGAGACGTGTGGGAAGAGGCGATCCGCGCCGAAACCAAGGAGGAGCGCCCACCGGCCGAGGAGATCGTGGAGATCGTGCGCAAGAGCGCCCCTGAGGTGGCCGGGCACCTCGGTCGCGCAGGGATGTCCCTCGCGGGCGCGCTCGGGCGCACCTGGGGCGTGGTGGAGCGCTCGTTCGAGCAGGGCAAGGAGGAGGCAGCGCGGGCGCGCGAGGAGCGTGAGGCGCGGGAGCGTGCCCAGCGCGCGCGTGACGGGCGCGTCGGCGCGTCATCGCCCGGGGCCGAGGTGGACGGCACGGATCAGCAGGTCACCTCGGGTGAATAGGGCATAGGCGGAGGTATCCGCACCGGGGGTGTTCGGGGGCGCCTGAGCCTGGTTTAATCGAATGGTTTGCACCATTTGGAAACCCAATGCCATGAACCTTGAGACTTATGTTAGAGTTCGGGCGTAAGTAGAAGGAGCTGCCCCCATGCTGACCATTGGCGTAGACATCGGTGGAACCAAGGTCGCCGCCGGTCTCGTCGACCACGACGGGCAGATCCTGGACAAGGTCAAGTACCCCACCCCCGCCAACGACCCACGCGAACTGGCCGAGGTCGTCGCCAAAGCAGTGGAGGAACTGCGGGCGCGCGAACCCGAGAACGCGGTCAGCGCCTTGGGGGTGGGGGTAGCCGGGTTCGTGGACGAGGACCGGGCCACCGTGCAGGTAGCGGTCAATCTGGGCCTTCGCGACGAGCCGCTCAAGGAGCGCGTGCAGCAGCGGGTGGAGCTCCCCGTCGTCATCGAGAACGACGCCAACGCCGCGGCTTGGGCTGAGGCCCGCTTCGGGGCCGGGCGCGGCAGCGACCACATCGTGTGCGTCACCTTGGGTACCGGGATCGGCGGCGGCCTGGTGCTCGGCGGGGACCTCCACCGCGGCCGCTACGGGGTGGCCGCCGAGGTCGGCCACTACCGGATGGTGCCGCACGGCCGCCGCTGTGCCTGCGGCAACCACGGATGCTGGGAGCAGTACGCCAGCGGCCGCGCGCTGGTCGCGGAGGGGCAGGACCTGGCCCGCACCGACCCGCAGCGGGCGGAGCGCATGCTCAAGCTCGCCGAAGGGTCCGTGGAAGGGATCGGTGGGGAGGCCATCACCCAGGCTGCGGTGGAGGGCGACAAAGCCGCCCTCGAGTGCTTCCGGGTCGTGGGGGAGTGGGCGGGGCTCGGCCTCGCCGACCTCGCCGCGATCCTGGACCCGGAGTGCTTCGTCCTGGGTGGCGGGGTCTCCGACGCCGGCGACATCATCCTCGACCCGGTACGGACCTCCTTCGCCCGGCACGTCACCGGTCGCCCGGGCCGCCGCCTGGCCGAGGTCCGGGTGGCCGAGCTGGGCGGCGAGGCCGGCATCGTCGGGGCCGGAGACCTCGCCCGCCACTGATCGCGCGGGCACCCCGCCGTACGTAGCTCGCCGGGACTGCTACTCGTCGCCGGCCGGGGTGTCGCCCCCCGACCCGGACTCCTTGGCCTCTTTGCGGGCCTTGCGGTCTGCGCGCTTGGCCTCTTTGCGGGCCTTGCGGTCGGACTTGCGGTCGGCGCGCTCGGTCCGGCGCTGGTCCTTGGCGCTGGCCTGCTGCTCGCGCTTGGCCTCCTTCTCCTCGGCCTCGACCTCGGCCTTGACCGCCTGGGCGTAGCGGTCCACGTACTCCTGCCCGGAAAGCTCCATGAGCGAGTACATGATCTCGTCGGTGACGGCGCGCAGGACCCGCTGGTCCTTCTCCATGCCGTGGTAGCGGGAGAAGTCGAGCGGCTTGCCGAACACCACCTTGGGGCGCACACCCAGCTTGGGGACGGTGCGGCCGGGGGGCATGATCTTCTCCAGGTTGATCATCGCCATGGGGACCACCGGGGCCTTGGCCTCCAGCGCCAGGCGGGCCACCCCGGTGCGCCCGCGGTACAGCTTGCCGTCGGGGGAGCGGGTGCCCTCGGGGTAGATGCCGAGGAGATCGCCGCGCTTGAGCACGCGCAGGCCGGTGCGCAGGGCCCCCTCGCTGGCCTTGCCGCCGGAGCGGTCGATGGGGATCTGCCCCACGCCGGTGAAGAAGGCCCGGCTGGCGAACCCCTTCACCCCGGTGCCGGTGAAGTACTCGGCCTTGGCGAGGAACGTGATCTTGCGCGGCAGCGGCAGCGGACCGAAGAAGTGGTCGGAGAACGACAGGTGGTTGCTGACCATGATGGCCGGACCGCGCCGGGGCACGTTCTCCACGCCTTCCGCGCGGGGTTGCCACAACACGGCCAGAATCGGCCCCAGGATCGCCTTGACCACCCAGTAGAACATCGCTTCAGATCACCCCTGCACACGCGGGGAGTACTGGGCAGGTGCTGCCACGTCTCACTGTCCCGCTCGGCCGACAACGTCAGGAACACGCCCACCGCGGGTGCGGGGAGCACTGACGTTCGTCATCTTCCCACCACGTGCGGGTAACCACCAAAGCGTCCGGAACGGGCGTCCGTGTCCGTCACGTGGGAAGGGGCCGCACCCCGGGCTCAGTCGAGGATACTCACCGCCGGAGGGGGACCTCGCGGGCGACCCGTTCCGGAGCGGCCGGGAACACCCCGGTCGCCCGCGTGGTTCGGGCGTAGGAACGTTAATCTGCCATCGATGACAAACGCTCATCCGAGCGACTAGCCTCGCGGCTGGGGCCGCCCGCCAACGGAGTCCTCCGTCGTACGATCCCGGGAGCAGATCTGTGAGACCGACCAGCGCCATCCCCCTGATCCCGGGTGCGGACCCATACAGTCACCCCGGATCCGGCGTCGGCGTTCTCCTCTGCCACGGCTTCACCGGCTCGCCCCATTCGATGCGTCCCTGGGCCGAGTACCTGGCTGACGCGGGGCTCACGGTCGAACTGCCCCGGCTCCCCGGGCACGGCACCACCTGGCAGGACATGGCCACCACCACCAGCGACGACTGGTACGCCGCCGTGGAGGAGGCGCTGCTCGACCTCGCCGACCGGTGCGACGAGGTGTTCGTCATGGGCCTGTCCATGGGCGGCGCACTCACCCTGCGTCTGGCCCAGGAGTACCCCGAGCTCGTCAGCGGCGTGGTCCTGGTCAACCCCTCCCTGGTGGTGGAGGACCGCCGGCTCCCGGTCATCGCCCCGATCCGCCGCCTCGCATCCCGGATCCTGCCCTCCACCCCCGGCCTGTCCAGCGACGTGGCCATGGAGACCGCTGCCGAGGGCGGATACGACCGGGTCCCCACCGCGGCCGCGGCGACACTCCCGAAGCTGTGGCGCACGGTTCAGGAGGGCATGTCCGGTTTGCGAGCGCCGGTTCTGGCCTACCGGAGCCCCCAAGACCACGTTGTGGGACCGGACAGTCTGCGTATCCTCGCTAGGAGAGCGGTCAACACCCGGCTGACGATTCACCTGCTTCACGACAGCTACCACGTGGCGACCCTCGACCACGACGCCGCCACCATCTTCGAAGGAAGCCTCGCGTTCGTACGCGAACGCAGGAGAAGCGGGGAAGGAGCCGACCGATGACGCAACGTCGGGGCAACGGCCTGCTCGCCGACGCCTACGTTCCCCTGATCCTGCTCGCGCCCTCACACGCCGACCTGATGCTGGACGCGCTGCGTCGCAGTGGGATCGCCGCCTACGCCGTCCCCCTGGAGGAGGACGTCCTGGAGCCCACCGGCGGCCAGGTCGAGGACCCGCCGACCGACCACCTCTACGTCGATGCCGAGGAGCGTACGGCGGCCGAGCACGTACTCGGCTCCGAACTCCCGGACCTGGGTGACCGGGAGGGCGAACCCGACCTGTTGGCCCCGCGCGGGGAGGGCCGTGCGGAGTCGGAGACCGAGGAGCACGGACAGGAGGCCCCGGCCGTCCACGAGGGAAACGAGGCGCCGGTCGGCGGCGACCTGCTGGACAGCCCGCCGACCAACGTGGACCAGCCCGACCAGGCGAGCTCCGACGACGAGGACGAGGTCTGGAACGATCTCGTCGCCCGCTTCTACGACGACTCCGAAGGCCCCAGCGATCAACGCGGCCGTGTCGCGTGGCCCGACGCGGAGAACCTCAACGCCCCGGACGAACGCGAGACCCAGCTCGGCGACATCCTCGCCAACCTGCCCCGCGACCGCGACGAGACCGATGACGAGGAAGAGCAACGGCGCGAGGAGGCCCAGCGCAGGGCCGAAGCGGAGATGGAGGGGCACTACGAGCCCCCGCCCCCGCCACCCCTGCTCCAGGGCGACCGGGTCGGCATCGCCGCCTGGTTCGGCCTCCTCGGCGGCCCGGTGTTGCTGTTCGGCGCCGCCTTCCTGGGTATCTCGCTGCCCAACTGGATCATGTTCCTGACCGTCGCGGCCTTCATCACGAGTTTCGTCGTGCTCATCCTGCGCATGACCGACTCCCGGCCGCCCGGTGACAGCGGATCCGACAACGGGGCGGTGGTCTGACCCCTGGGCTTCGACGTCCCCCTCTGGCGCTCCTTCGCCCTCTACCGGGCCGCGGCGCTGGTCTACGCCCTGGTTCTGGTGGTCCAGCACCACGAGTACCTGGCCCGGCCGTGGGCGGCCTGGGCCGTGCTCGTCGTCATGTCCGTCTGGACCGTCGTGACGACCTACGGCTACGCCCGGCCGGCCTGGCGTACCTGGCGGCTGCTCACCGCCGACCTCTTGGTGGCCTTCAGCTGCCTGTTCGCCACGGCGCTGGCGGCCACGCCCCACTACCTCACCCAGTCGCCACCGCTGAGCTCCTACTGGTTCGCCGGTGCCGCGCTGTCGGCAAGCGTCATCTGGGGGCGGCGCGGGGCCGCGACGGTCGCCCTCGCCTACGGGGGCGCCGACGTCACCCTGCGCGTGCTCATGGACGCCCAGGTCACCGCGGCCACGGTCCGGGGCGTCGTCCTGCTGCTGCTCGCCTGCCTGGCCGTGGGCTACATGTCCCGGGTGGCCGAACAGGCTGAGGAACGCTTCGCCCAGGCGGTCACCCTCGAGGTGCGGATCCGCGAACGCGAGCAGCTGGCCCGCTCCATCCACGACTCGGTGCTACAGGTTCTGGCCCTGGTGCGCCGGCGCGGCGACGAGATCGGGGGAGAGGCAGCCGAACTCGGGCAGATGGCCGGTGAGCAGGAGGTGCGGTTGCGCTCCCTGATCACTGACGGCCTGGACTCGGCCGCAGAGGCCCCGTCGCCGGACTCCGCGGCCCCTGCCCCGGCCCAAGGCACCCCGGTGGATCTGCGGGAGCTCCTGCGTCGTATGGAGTCCGTACGGGTGTCGGTCTCGGCCCCGGCCACGCCGGTGCCGTTGTCGGAGCACGCCGCCGTGGAACTGGCCGCGGCCGTGTCGGCGGCCCTGGACAACGTGGAGCGGCACTGTCCGCCGGGGACCCGGGCGTGGGTACTGGTGGAGGACGAGGACGGCGCCGTCGTCGTGACCGTGCGCGATGACGGCCCCGGCATGCCGTCCGGCCGTCTGGACCGGGCCCGCTCGGACGGCCGCCTCGGGGTGGCCCAGTCCATCCTGGGAAGGGTCCGCGACCTCGGCGGGACCACCGAGGTGTTCAGCGACCCGGACGAGGGCACCGAGATCGAACTCCGGGTACCACGCGGCGTCTCCTCCCTGAAGTAAGGGCGTCAGTGGTTCCGGTCGTCCTGGGAGGCGGGACCCTCCTGGTGGGAGAAGCGCTCCTCGTTCCAGGGATCGGCCCGGTTGTGGTAGCCGCGCTCCTCCCAGAACCCCCTCCGGTCACCGACCATGTACTCCACCGCCCGTAGCCACTTCACGCTCTTCCAGCCGTACAGGTGCGGTACCACCAGGCGCAGAGGGAAACCGTGCTCGGGGGTGAGGGGTGCGCCGTCACGGTGGGTGGCGAGCACAACGCCCTCCTCGAGGAAGTCGTCGAGCCGCAGGTTGGCGCTGTAACCGTACTCGCCCCACACCATCACGTGGGTGACTTCGGAGGCGGGCGGCGCCAGTTGGAGGAGGTCGACCGCGCGGACCCCGCCCCAAGGAACGTCGGGGATGCTGAACCGCATCACGCAGTGGAAGTCGCGCACCGTGTCCGCGCGGGGGAGTTCGGCGAACTCCTCCCAGGTCCACCGGTAGGTGCCCAGCGACTCGGTGGCGCCGAACACGCGGAAGTCCCACCGCTGCGATCGGAAGGTGGGGACCCGGCCGTAGTGCAGGGGCTTGTGCTCACGCCGAAACGCCTGCCCTGGGGGCAGCCGCAACCGCTGTGTCCCACCTAGGCCTCCGGCCTCCGTGCCCTCGGACAACCCGTCCCCCCGGTCCTGTAGCTCCGGCCGCTCCAACACTGGCACTGGTGTCCCCCTCTGTTGGGAGACGACGGCATCCTGACATCCTGCCAGCAACCGGAGAGAGCTAGGTCACTCCCCCCGGGTGTGCGGCCGGGCGCTGACTGTGCGCTATAGTCACTGCCATGCAGCGAAACTTTTGGCGCTTTTATGGCTACCGGCCCCACTCCCCGGTCGCCTGTAAAGCGCTGCGCTGACACAGACGACTTCCCAGGAGCCCCGGGCCGGTACAGGCCCGGGGCTCCTTTGTTTTCGCACCGGGTCAGGCCACAGCCCGGCCAGGCGCCACACCGCGCGGCTCAGCCACCCACACAACGAACAGGGACTACCTACATGGTCATCGTCATGGCGCCGAACGCCACCGCCGACAATATCGACGCGCTCGTCGAGCTGGTCTCCTCCGCCGGGGGCGAGGCCTACGTGACGCGCGGTGTGAGCCGCACGATCATCGGCCTGGTCGGCAACGTCGAGCAGTTCCAGGACCTTGGCCTGGCCGCCAAGCCCGGAGTCAGCGACGTCCTGCGTATCTCGGCGCCGTACAAGCTCGTCAGCCGCGAGAACCACGACAGCCGCACCGTGGTCAGCGTGCGCGGTGTCCCGATCGGCGGCGACAACATGACCGTCATCGCCGGCCCATGCGCGGTCGAGACCCCGGAGCAGACCCTCGAGGCCGCCCGCATGGCCAAGGCTGCGGGGGCCGCCCTGCTCCGCGGCGGCGCCTTCAAGCCCCGCACCTCCCCGTACGCCTTCCAGGGCCTGGGCGAGGAAGGCCTGAAGATCCTCGCCGACGTGCGGGAGAAGACCGGCATGCCCATCGTCACCGAGGTCGTGGACGCCGCTGACGTCGAGCTGGTCGCCTCCTACGCGGACATGCTGCAGGTCGGTACCCGCAACATGCAGAACTTCGCCCTCCTCCAGGCCGTCGGCGACGCGGGCAAGCCGGTCCTGCTCAAGCGCGGCATGAGCGCGACCATCGAGGAGTGGTTGATGGCCGCCGAGTACATCGCCCAGCGGGGCAACCTCGACATCGTCCTGTGCGAGCGGGGTATCCGCACCTTCGAGAAGGCCACCCGCAACACCCTGGACATCAGCGCGGTCCCGGTGGCGCAGAACCTTACCCACCTGCCGGTGATCGTGGACCCGTCGCACTCCGGCGGCAAGCGCGAGCTGGTTCTGCCGCTGTCGCGCGCGGCCATCGCGATCGGCGCCGACGGCGTGATCGTGGACGTGCACCCGAGCCCCGAGACCGCACTGTGCGACGGCCCGCAGGCGCTCCTCGAGGAGGACCTGTCCGAACTCCGCGACCTCTCCGGCACCCTGGCCACACTGAGCGGCCGTACTCTCACCCCGGCGCCCGAGCGGGTGTTCGCCGCCATGTGACGGCGCCCCTGGCCGCACCGTGGGGGAGAGCTGTCCGCGGGGAGGTGAAACAGCCTCCCCGAGCGGGGAGAACGGAGAACGGTGCCCCTCGGACGCTCGCGGCAGGAGCGTCCGAGGGGCACCTTCGGGTTCGGAGCCCGAAGCCCTCAGCCAGGGGCCGGTCTGATGGGGCCCAGTCTGCTCGGGCCCGGTCAGGAAACGGGTGCGGCGGCCTTGGCCGTGCTGGGGGAGACCCGCTTGGGAGCTTCCTCGCCCAGGAAACTGGGCTTGTGCAGCTGGGCCGTGGTGACCAGGTGCTCGGCCAGCTCTTCAGCGTCCAGCCGCTTCTCGATCTGGCGCAGGTCGCCGATCTTGGCCGCGGTCTCCACCTGGCGGGGCGTGAGCATCGTGCAGCAGTCCTCGTCGGGCAGTTCCGAGATGGCCAAGGTGCCGATCCTGCGGGCGTGGTCCATGATCTCGGTCTTGTCCATACCGATGAGCGGGCGCATGATCGGCAGGTCCACCGCGTCGTCCAAGGCGGTGATGTTGGTCATCGTCTGGCTGGAGACCTGGCCCAGCGCGTCCCCCGTGATCAGGCACTCCGCCTTGAGGTTGTCGGCCAGGGCCTCCGCGGTCTTCAGCATCAAGCGCCGCTGGGCGACGATCTGGAGCCGCTCGGTGCCGGAGCTCTTCAACTGCTGCTGGGCCTTGCCGAACGGCACCACGAACAGCCGCGAACCCACCTGGTAGCGGTCCAGCTGACGGACCAGGCTGTAGGCCTTGTAGATGGACTCGGGGCCGGTGAAGGGCATCCCGGAGAAGTGCAGGAAGTCCACTTTGAGGCCGCGCCGGATCATCCGGTGCGCGGCGACGGGGGAGTCGATGCCCCCGGACATCAGCACCAGGCCGCGGCCGCTCATCCCGGCGGGCAGACCGCCCTGGCCGGGGATTCCGTCGGTGAAGACGAACGCCTCGTCCTTGTCGATCTCGACGTGCAGGGTGTTGTCGGGGTGCTTGAGGTTCACCTTGTAGCCGTGCGCCTCGATGATTCTCGCCCCGAGGAAGCCGGCCAGCTCCCCGGAGTTCATCTCGAAGCGCTTGTCCCGGCGGCGGGCACGCACCGCGAAGGTGCCCTCGCGGTCGGCCATCGAGCGCACGCTGACGTCCACGATGGAGTCCAGGTCCTTGGGCACGCGCCGCACCAGGTGCACCCAGACCACGCCCATGACGTTGGCCATGCGGTCGGCGATCTCCGCGACCTCGAGGTCGGAGGCGCCGCGCTTGCGCACGATGATCACACCGGCGCCGCGCTGGGAGAGCCGGATCTCGCCCAGATCGCGTACCGAGGAGCGGATGTTGTTGTGCAGGCGGCGCTCGAACAGCTTGCGGTTGGAGCCCTTGAGGACGATCTCGCCCAGCTTCATGAGCACGCAGAGCTCACCGAGCCCGCTGTCGGCGCCGACCTCGGTGGGCGGGATCGGTGCGGACTCCAACGACGCGGACATGGTGCTACCTCCGGAAGATGATGCTGCGGTGCCCCGGTGAGGGTGGGAGTGGCGGTGGCGGAACCGGGTGCGTCCACCGCCACCCTCCAGTATCGAACAATTCCCGGACCGTTCGGACCATTCCCGTTCGCCGGTGTGGGCCTCGCCGCTCACGTGGGTCAGTAGTTTCAGTGCCTACCCGGTTGTCCCTGCTCCCGTTCCCTTCTCCGGTCACGAGTGTCGGACAAGCCGTGAGTGGCGAACATTCGAGCGTAGATCTCCCGGAGCACGGGTTCCTTGTGCCGGTTGTAGTCCATGACGATGCCACCCTTCTCGGTGGTGGCGGCAGCGGCCTCCAGTTTGGCCTCACGGTAGCGGGCGAGGTCCTCCGGGTTCCTGGAGAGCCAATCCCGGAACATGCGGTGACGGATGAGTTCCGGGCAGTCCGCGCCGAACACGTGCAGGTTGGTGCGCGGCTCCCGGAGAGTGAGCATCCGGTGCTCGTGCCAGGGCGGTTCCCGGAGGGTCAGCACGAACCCGCTTCTCTCCAGGGCGGGCACGTAGGAGTCCTCGTCGGCGGGGTCGGTGACGGTGAGGTCTGCGTCGATCACCGGTTTGGCGGGCAGGCCGGGGACCGAGGTCGAACCGACGTGTTCGACCCGCAGTGCCCGGCCGCCGAGCGCCGCGTGGACCAGGGCGTCCGCCCGCGCGAACCACTCGGGCCATCGCGGGTCGTATCCGACCACGTGGACGGGTTCGGGTGCGGGGCGGCCGAGCACCCAGAAGCTGTCGTCGTGCGGGGTCTGGTGGTGGCGGGTGATCTCCTCCGGCGTGGGCATGGAGCCAGCCTAAGAGCCTGGTGACAAAGGGTGTTGGGTTCCCCTGCCCTTGGGGTGTGTACCTGTCCACGCGGGTGCGGGTGGTTCCCTGGTGGTGCGGGTTTCCCCGTTTCCTGCCGCTTGATGGTGGCCGTCTCCGCTGCGCGGGTCAAGGTCGTCGCCATCGAGCGCTTCGCGCGTCGGTGGCGCTCCACCTTGACCCGCTTCGCTGCGACGGCGGGTCGGCGGCTATCAGGAAACGGGGGACGTGTGGTCGGGGTGGCGACGGGACCGGCCTTCGGCCGGGAACTGCCCCGAGCCTGCGGCCCGGTCCGGCCGTGGCCGGCCGGATTCCTGCCCATCCGCCTGGTTGTGTCGGCAGGCGCGTCGCAATCCAGTGGCCGGCCGGCGACGAAGGGCCCGAGCAGGCCGGGTGGGTGGCTGGGCGCGTCCCACCGGGCTCGCGGCTCGGTGGTGGGTGGCCCATACGGGTGCGGGTGGTGCTGTTGGACCGGTCGGGTGTGGGTTCCAGGGCATCGAACCCCCCTGCTGGAGGCATTGTGGGCACCGAGATTGCCTCCAGGGAGGGGGTTCACCGCCCCGGGTGCTTCCGGGAGGGGGCTCGGCGCCCCAGGTGCCCCCATGTGGGGGTAGCGGGCGCCCCCGGTGGGCGCCCCACACGGAGGTAGCCCCGGTGTCCGGAACCGGCCTGGTGGGGGTGTCCGTTGCGTCCGAAACCGGTTGATCCCCGATGATCTTGCCCCTGTCTCAACCCTCGGCCGTCGAGGGTTGAGACAGGGGCAAGATCATCGGGGCAGGGGGGCTGAGTCCGACCGAAAGTCCGGTGGGACGCGCCCAGCCATGCGCCCCGCCTGATCGGGCTCTTCGTCGCTGGCTGGTCACTGGATTGCGACGCGCTGTCCGATGAAGCCGGGCGGACGGGCAGGCATCCGGTCGGCCACGGCCGGACTCGGCCTGAAGGCCGGGCGGAGCCCGGCCCACCGGGCCGCAGGCCCGGGCCCGAAGGGCCCCCTTGGGGCCCCGACCACACGTCCCCCGTTTCCTGATAGCCGCCAACCCGCCGTCGCAGCGAAGCGGGTCAAGGTGGAGCGCCACCGACGCGCGAAGCGCTCGACGGCGACGACCTTGACCCGCGCAGCGGAGACGGCCACCATCAAGCGGCAGGAAACGGGGAAACCCGCACCCGCAACAAACCCCAGCAACCCCGAACCCCAGCCCGCGCCCGCGTGGAAAGGGGCACACCCCGAGGGCCCGGGAGCCCAACCCCCTTTGTCACCAGGCTCTAAGAGGCCCGGGGCGCGCCCATGGGAAGACGGCGCGGGCGTGGGGGGCGGTCCTGACCCCGCCTGGAATGCGGCGCGGCCCCTCCCGGAGGTGGCCGGGAGGGGCCGCGCCAAAGCCTGGTCGAGCTCAGGTCTGACCGGAGTGATCAGCCGAAGAAGACCTCGGCCTCCTCGTAACGCTCCGCGGGAACGGTCTTGAGGGTGTCGGTGGCCTCGGACAGGTCCACACGCACGATGTCGGTGCCCTGGAGGCCGACCATCTTGCCGAAGGTCTTCTCGTGCACGGCCTCGATGGCGTTCACCCCCAGGCGGGTGGCGAGCACCCGGTCGAAGGCGGTGGGGGTACCGCCGCGCTGGACGTGGCCCAGGACGACCGAGCGGGCCTCCTTGCCGGTGCGCTTCTCGATCTCCTCAGCCAGGGTCTGGCCGATGCCGCCGAGGCGCACGTGCCCGAAGGAGTCCTTGTCGCCCGTGGCCAGCTCCAGCTGCCCCTCCTTCGGGTGGGCACCCTCGGCGACCACGATGATGGGGGCGTACTGCGTCTCGAAGCGGCTCTCGACGTGCTTGACGACCTCGTCCATGTCGAAGGGGCGCTCGGGGATGAGGATGACGTTGGCGCCGGCGGCCATGCCCGAGTGCAGGGCGATCCACCCGGCATGGCGGCCCATGACCTCGACCACCAGTGCCCGGTGGTGGGACTCGGCGGTGGTGTGGAGGCGGTCGATCGCCTCCATGGAGATGTTGACGGCCGTGTCGAAACCGAACGTGTAGTCAGTGGCGTTGAGGTCGTTGTCGATGGTCTTGGGCACACCCACGACGTTGACCCCGCGGTCGTGCAGCTGACGCGCCACACCCAGTGTGTCCTCGCCGCCGATGGCGATGAGTGCGTCCACGCCCAGGCCGGCCATGTTGTCCTTGACCCGCTCGACACCGCCCTCGATCTTCATCAGGTTGGTGCGCGACGAACCCAGGATCGTGCCGCCGCGCGGGAGGATGCCGCGCACGGCGGCGATGTCCAGCTGCTTGGTGGCGCCCTCCAAGGGCCCGCGCCAGCCGTCCCGGAAGCCGATGAACTCGTAGCCGTAGTCCTTGACACCCTTACGGACCACGGCGCGGATGACCGCGTTCAGACCTGGGCAGTCTCCACCACCGGTCAACACCCCGACTCGCATGCGACTTCTCCTCGACGTTGTGGATATTTACGGCGCACGGCGCCATATGGTCTAGACCATAGTGGGACGGAGGAGCCCAGGCCAACCCGGATGGGGAAGTCCCTTCCGAAACCCGCAGCCCATGGGCTTGGGAGCGTAACCGAAAGTGCCGGGCTTCCCCGGGTGCCCGCCGAAGACCCCCTAGGCGCAGGGTCAGTGGTCTAGACCGCGGTCGATGGCGTAGCGCACGAGCTCCACCCGGTTGTGCAGGTGCAGCTTGGTCAGGGTGTTCTGCACGTGGTTCTGGACCGTGCGGTGGGAGATGGTGAGGCGGCGCGCGATCTGCTTGTAGGCCAGCCCCTTGGCGACGAGCCGGAGCACCTCGGTCTCGCGCGGGGTGAGTTCGGGCGCCTTTTCGGCTCCTCCGCGCGCTTGGCCGTCCTCGGCGGAGAGCCGCCGGTACTCGCCGAGGACCAGACCCGCCAAGCCGGGGGTGTAGACGGCCTCGCCGCTGTGGACGCGCCGTACCGCGTCGAGGAGTTCTTCGCGCCCCGCGGACTTCACGAGGTAGCCGGTGGCCCCGGCCTTGACCGCCGCAAGTACGTCGTCGCTCTCCCCGCTGGCCGAAAGGACCAGGACCCGGGGCGGTTCCGGCAGCGTGATCAGGGCCGAGGTGAGCTCCACGCCGTTGGTGTCCGGCAGGTGGAGGTCGACCACGGCCAGGGTGGGCCGCGCTGCTGGGGCGATGCGCAGGGCCTTCGCCCCGTCGCCGGCAGTGCCGACCACCTCGACGCCGGCTTCGCTCAGGTCGCGCGCTACCGCGTCGCGCCACATGGGGTGGTCGTCGACCACCATGACTCGGATGTCTTCGCCGCTCATACCGGTGACCATAGCGGCGCGGGAACCCCACGCGACAGGGGAGGCGCGTGGCCGGTCGCGGACGGGCCGGAGATTGCGCACGTGGACGCCGGCCGCCCGCGCCGGATCCTAACCCGGCGCGGGCGGCCACCAGCCGTCAGCAGACCGCTGGGGACTCCGGTGGCCCTCAGCGGCCGTCAGTCGTCATCGTCGTCATCGTCGTCATCGTCCTCGACGTCGCCCAGGTCGATCCCGCCGGGTGTGGCGGTGATCGTGATCGTGGCGCCCTCCTCGGCACTGCCTTCCGGGGACTGGTGCGCGACCACCCGGCCGCCCAGGATCCGGTCGACCTCGACCTCGAACCCGGCGTCCTCCAGCTCGTCGCGGGCGTCGCGGACCGACTCGCCCACCACGTCGGGGATCTCGACCTCGGGCGGCCCGGTGGACACGGTCAGGGTGACCGTGGACTCGGAGCCAACGTTGGTGCCGGTATCGGGGTTCTGGTCGATGACCGTGCCCTCGTCGATGGTCTCGCTCTCCTCCTCGACGATCTCGGTCTCCAGGCCCAGCTCCTCGAGGGCGTCCTCGGCGTCTTCCTGCTCCTGGCCGACCAGGCTCGGGACGGGGATGCCGAGGCTGACGGTGAGGACCACCGGCTGCTCGCGGTCGGCCTCCGCTCCCGCTTCGGGTTCGGTCTCCAGGACCTCACCGGGGTCGTTTTCGGGAGCGTCGACCTCTTCCTGGACGATGTCCTCGGCCTCGAATCCGAGGTCCTCCAACTCCTTGAGCGCGTTGGCGTAGTCCTCGCCGACCAGTTCGGGCATGTCCACCGACTGCGGTCCCTTGGACAGGAACACGGTCACCGGGTCACCCGGTGAGAGGCGCTCCCCGATCTCGGGTTCGGTCTCGGCAGCCTCGCCCGGTGCGGCCTCGTCGCTGTAGACCGTGTCGTCGGACTGCTCGACGACGAGCCCGGCCGAGCGGATCATCTCGCTGGCCGTGTCGGGGTCGGTGCCCACGACATCGGGTACGGGCTCGAACCTGCCGATGAGGAACCACCAGCTCGTGACGCCCACGACCAGGGCCAGGACGACGGCACCGATCACCGTCAGGCGGTTGCGGGCGAACCACGAACCGCCCTCGTCCGGGCCGTCGTCGTAGTCGTCCCCGTCCAGGTCGGCGCCGCTCATGTCGACGACCATGGTGGCGTTCTCGGTCCCGAGCCCGGCGCCGCCGGCGATCAACTGGGGCGCGGTCATGGTGGCTGCGGCACTGCCCTGCGGCGCGACCGGAGCCAGGGGCCCCTTGGCGGCCGCGGCGTCGTCGGGAAGGGTCCGCAGGACCTCCAGCACTTTCGCCAGGTACTGCCCGGCGTTGCCCGTCCGGTACCGGGGATCGCGCTCGGTGGCCTTGGTCACCAGGGCGTCCACGGCGGGCGGCAGGTTGGGCAGGAAGTGCGAGGGGCGGGGAACGTCCTCGTTCACGTGCTGGTAGGCGATCGCGATGGGCGTCTCGCCGGTGTGCGGCTGGCCTCCGGTGAGCAGCTCGTAGAGCATGATGCCCGCGGCGTACACGTCGCTGCGCGCGTCGGCCACGCCCTTCTCGATCTGCTCCGGCGCCAGGTAAGCGGCGGTACCCATGAGTGTGCCGGTGCGGGTCAGGCCCTGGTTGGACTGCTCCACCGCGCGGGCCAGCCCGAAGTCGGCCACCTTCACCCGGCCGTCCTTGGTGATGAGGACGTTCTCGGGCTTGACGTCGCGGTGCACCATGCCCGCCTGGTGGGCGGCGCCCAGCGCGGCCAGGACCGGGGCCATCGCCTGCAGGGCGTCCTTCGGACCCAGCCGACCCTTCTCCTGGAGCAGGTCGCGCAGGGTCTGGCCCGGGACGTACTCCATGGCCAGGAACACGTGTCCCGCGTCCTCGCCCTGGTCGAAGACCTGCACCACGTTGGGGTGGGAGAGCTTGGCGACCGAGTGCGCCTCGTTGATGAAGCGCTGCACGAAGGAGGGGTCCTGTGCAAGGGAGGGGTGCATGACCTTCAGGGCCAGCCGTCGGTCCAGCCGTAGGTCGTGGGCGACGTAGACCGTAGCCATACCGCCACCGGCGATCCTTGACTCGACGAAGTAGCGACGGTCCAGCGTCGCGCCTACAAGCGGGTCGGAAGTGGTCATGTCCACGGCGGAGTAGTGTCCTTGCTGCGGGGAGCGCGGGCATTCGCGGCCGGTGGCGCGTACCCGACACAGGGTGTCGAACCGACACAATAGCGGAAGCCGGTGTCGGGTCTCGCCCCGCGGTTCACGGTCGCGGCGTCCCCGCGTCCAACGGCGTGGCGGCCGGTGTGGAGTCGGTGTGGGACGTTCGCGCCTGGGCGGTCAGTCCGTGAGGTGCCGTCCGGCGGCACGCACACCCCTCCCACGGTAGGGGACAGCGGCAAACCTGGCAGTGACGCCGCGCTCACCCGCGCTTTACCGAAGGCGCCTCCTGAAGGCCGCCGGTGGCGGTGGGCGCGGGCACTGCTGTTCGGCCGCGGTCAGACCACGTCAGGGCTGGATGCTTGGGCATGTCGGCGGACCGGGATGCGTCCGGCCAGCCGCGCTCCGCGCCCGGCCCGGACGGCGTCGCGCATCGCCGAGGCCATGAGGACCGGCTTCTGCGCGCGGGTCACGGCGGTGGCCAACAACACGGCGTCGCAGCCCAGCTCCATCGCCAGTGCGGCGTCGCTGGCGGTACCGATCCCGGCGTCCACGATGACCGGGACGTTCGCCTGCTCGACGATCAGCTCGAGGTTGTGCGGGTTGCGGATGCCCAGCCCCGAGCCGATCGGCGCGGCCAGCGGCATGACGGCCGCGCAGCCCAGCTGCTCCAGGCGGCGCGCCAGTACCGGGTCGTCGTTGGTGTACGGCAGGACGGTGAAACCGTCGTCCACGAGGGCCTCGGCGGCGTCCAGGAGCTCCACCGGGTCGGGGAGGAGGGTGTGCTCGTCGGCGATCACCTCCAGCTTGACCCAGTCCGTTTCCAGGGCCTCGCGGCCGAGTTTGGCGGTGCGTACCGCGTCGGCGGCGGTGAAGCACCCTGCGGTGTTGGGCAGGGGGCGGATCTTGTTCCGCTCCAGGATGTCCCAGACCGACCCTTGGGTTCCGGGGCTGACCCGGCGCATCGCCACGGTGGTGAGCTCGGTGCCGGAGGTCTGCAGGGCCTCCTCCAGGACCTCGAGTGAGGGTGCTCCGCCGGTTCCGGTGATGAGGCGGGAGTCGAATGTGACACCCGCGATCTCGAAGGGGTCGTCGAGCGTGTGTGTAAGGGGCGTCTCGGGCATGGTTCAGCCTCCCTGTACTGCGGTGAGAACGTCCACGCGGTCACCCGGGGCCAGGGTGGTGTCGGACCACGCGGTGCGGCGCACCACCTCGTCGTTGACGGCTACGGCGATCCCGCCCTGGATCTGCCCGTCCCGGGTCGATGCCACATCGCGTACGACCGCTTCCACGGTGGTGGCCGCGGTCTGGCGCGCCTCGCCGTTGATGATCAGTTCCACTGCTTCTCCCACGTCTTGTTCCAGTGTTCTCTCAGGTCGTCTGCGCACCGCCGCCGGCCAGTTCCCGGTCGGCGGCGAACCGGCGCGCGTGGTCGGGCAGCGAGCCGGTAGTGAGTGCATCGGCCATGACCGCGCCGGTCTCTGGGGCCAGGAGCACCCCGTGCCGGAAGTGCCCGGCGGCCAGGTGCAGGCCCGGGACCAGGGTGGGCCCCAGGAGGGGTTCGTTGTCCGGTGATCCGGGCCGCAGCCCCACACAGGTCTCGGTGACCTCGAGCTCGGTCACCCCGGGTACGAGCTCGCGCGCGTCCCGGAGGACCTGCCACAGCCCGCCCATGGTGAGAGCGGTGTCGTGGCCCAGCTCCTCCTGGGTCGCGCCGACGATCACTTCGCCGTCGGCCCGGGGGACGAGGTAGACCGGGAAACCGCGGACCAGGCCGCGCACGGTGCGACTGACCAGGGGCGGTTCCCCCGAGGGGGTTCGGGCGCGCAGCAGTTGTCCCTTGACCGGGCGCAACGGGGGCACTACCGGCTCGGGAACCTTGATCCGGTCGCCCCAACAGCCCGCGGCAAGGACGACCTGCCCAGCGGCGACCAGGGAGTCGTCCGCCAGGCGCACGCCCAGGCGGGCGCCGTCGGGGCCGGGGGAGGTGACCTCCTCGGCCCGTCCCGCGATCTCGCGCACACCGGCGCGCTCACCGGCCCGTGCGAGGGCCAAGAGCAGTCGGCGCGGATCCACGGAGTGGTCGTCGGGGGCCAGCACCCCTCCGCGTACGCCGGGGGCGAGCATGGGTTCCAGGCGGCGGCACTCCCGACTGGTCAGGCGTTCGGCGGCCACGCCCAGGCGCTGCTGCAGCGCGTGCAGTTCGGTGAGGACGGCCAGGTCGTCGCGGTCGAAGGCGACCAGGAGCGTTCCGGTGGTCTGGAGGCCGACGTCCACGCCGCTGGCGTCCTCCAGCTCCTTGACGAAGTCGGGGTAGCGGCGGGCGGAGCGCACCCCGAACTCCATCAGGGGTTCCTCGCCGAACACCGCCTCGGTGGCGGGGGTGAGCATGCCGGCCGCGACGGTCGAAGCCGCGCGGGCGGTCGAGGGTTCGTTGACCGGGTCGGGTTCGATCAGGGTGACGGGCAGCCCTCGTTGGGCGGCCCGCCAGGCGGTGACCCGGCCGATGATGCCGCCGCCGACCACGGTCACGGTCTCACGTGTACCGGTATTGGTAGGACGAATCTTTGCGTGCTGGGGAACATCGAAGGTGCGCACGGCGCCGTGTTCCACTCCCTTCGCCGGCATGATCCGGATCAGGTTCGTGCGGTCGGAGGCGGCCAGCCTCCCTCTCAGCCGGGTCCACCCGGCTCCCGCGGGACGTGTCTGCTCTCCTTCCATATTAGGGCAGGGTGTCCAGACCCGGTGTGGCGGGGATCTCGGTGCGCCGAGTACCAGGTGCCGCCGGACGACCACCGGCGCTCGGCGGATGTGGCAGATTGGTGGGGTGACACAAAGCGACCCTGAACTCGACGAACTCGTCGGCGACTGGCTGACCCTGCGCGAGGCGGCCAAGCCGCTGGGCGTGAGCCCCAACCGGATCAAGACACTCATCCGCGAGAAGCGCATGATGGGCGTGGTCCGTGGCGGTGAGCTCTCCATCCCCGCCGCCTTCCTGGACGGTGGGGACCTCGTCAAAGGGCTGTCCGGCACCATCGTGCTGCTCTCCGACGCGGGCTTCTCCACCGAAGAGGCCCTGCGCTGGCTCTTCACCTCGGACGACAGCCTGCCGGGCACGCCCATCCAGGCCATGCGCGAGGACCGCGGCACCGAAGTGCGCCGCCGTGCCCAGAGCCTGGCCTTCTAGAGGACACGGCCTCCTAGAGCACCGTTCACGGGCAGCTTCAGGCGGGGCCGCGCGAGACACCGCCGGGCGGCCCGGAGGGCGCGCCCCTTCGGCCGCCCGGAGCGCCAGGCCCTACAGTGGGGCGGGTGAGGACCAGCCACGGAACCAGCCTGCGCAAGCGCCTGGACGCATCCCTTCTGTACCTGTGCACCGACGCCCGTACGGAGCGCGGCGATCTCGCGGAGTTCGCGGACGCTGCGCTGGCCGGGGGAGTGGACATCATCCAGCTCCGGGACAAGGGCCTGGAAGCGCGCCAGGAGCTGGCCGCCCTCGAGGTCATGCGTGCGGCGTGTGAGCGCCACGGCGCCCTGCTCGCCGTCAACGACCGGGCCGATATCGCCCGTGCGGTGCGCGCCGACGTCCTGCACCTGGGGCAGCGCGACCTCCCGGTGCCCATGGCGCGCGACATCGTCGGCGCCGACCCGGTCATCGGCCGCTCCAACAACGACGTCGACGCCGCCGCGGCCTCCGCGGAGGAAGCCGGGAGCGACTACTTCTGCGTGGGTCCGACCTGGGCCACGCCCACGAAGCCGGGACGCCCGGCCGCCGGCTTGGACCTGGTGCATCGCGCTTCGGCACTGGGTTCTGACCGGCCGTGGTTCGCGATCGGCGGGATCGACCTCGACAACGTGGACCAGGTGCTGAGCGCCGGTGCCACGCGGGTGGTCGTGGTCCGCGCGGTCACCGAGGCGGAGGATCCCCGCGCGGCGGCCACCGCGCTCAAGGCCCGCTTGACCGCCCGCGCCGACAACACCTGAGGGACACACCGACCGCGGCCCCGGAGCCCCGCCAGGGGGTACCGGGGCCGCGTCGTGTCCTTCTGCCCCGCGCCTTTGGCGGTCCGGGCCTCTCCGCTCAGCGCCGCCCAGCGCGCTGGAACAGCCACTGGGTCAGGACGAGCGCGGCCACGGTGAGCCCGGACATCCACAGGACCAAGGCGGTGACCTGGTCGCCGACGGGCGCCCCGGAGGTGAGTTCGCGGAGGGTCTCGATGGCCAGGGAGACCGGTTGGTGCTCGGCGAAGCCTTGGAGGAAGGACGGCAGCCCCTCGATGGGGACGAAGGCCGACGACAGGTAGGGCACGAACAGCGCGACGAAGGCGAACGTCGCCGCGGTGTCGGCCGACCGGGCGGCCAGCCCCCAGGCAGCCGCGACCAGGGTGAGTAGGACGATGTAGGCGCTCACCAGCGCCAGCACCCACAGCCACCCGGTGGGGGAGGCCTCCGGTCGGAAGCCCAGCGCGACCGCCGCGATCAGGACGAGCAGCGTCGACACCAGGTTGCGCAGGGTTCCGGCCACCACGTGTCCCGTCACCACCGCCGAGGCGCGGATGGGCATCGTCCGCAGCCTTCGGATCACGCCCTTTGAGAGGTCGGAGTGCACCGCCGTCGCGGTCATCGAGGCCCCGAAGCCGGCGCACAGGAGCATCACCCCGGGCGCCACGTAGTCCACGTAGGACGCGTCGCTGGTCAGGCCTTCCACGGCGGAGCCGAAGACGGTCACGAAAAGGAGCATGACGGCGACCGGGGCGACCACGGCGGTCACCATGCTGTCGACGTCCCGCAGGGAATGGGTCAGTCCGCGCTTGGTGAGGACGGCCTCGGCGCGCAGGGGAGCGGTCATGACGGTTGGTCCTTCGCTGTGGGGCGGTCGGTGAGTGCGAGGAACACGTCGTCCAAGGTCGGGGTGTGGACCGTGACCCGGGAGACGGGGACACCCGCGCGGTGGTGGAAGTTCAGGGCGGAGCGCAGGTGCTCGGCGGAGCCGTCGCCCCGCATCCACTCGATACTCCCGTCGGCGAGCGTGAGCTCGACCAGTTCCTGGCCCACGCGGCGCTTGAGCTCGGCCGCCGTGCCTTGGGCGACGATCCCGCCGCCGTCCAGGACTGCGATCCGGTCGGCCAGCACGTCCGCCTCCTCCAAGTACTGCGTGGTGAGGAAGACCGTGGTGCCGTGCTCGGTAAGGCCGGTGATCGTGTGCCACAACGCCTGGCGGCTGCGGGTGTCCATGCCGGTGGTCGGCTCGTCCAGGAACACCACCGGTGGTGAGCCCACCAGGCTCGCGGCCAGGTCCAGCCGCCGACGCATCCCGCCCGAGTACCCGCCGCAACGGCGGTCGGCCGCGTCGGTGAGATCGAAGTGGTCGAGTAGCTCACGGGCGCGCCTGTCGGCGGTGCGGCGATCGGCGCCGAGGAGGCGGGCGACCATCACCAGGTTCTCCCTGCCGGTGAGCGCCTCGTCGACGGAGGCGTACTGGCCGGTGGCGCTGATCGCGCGGCGGACCCGGCGCGCTGCGCGGACCACGTCGTGGCCCAGGACCCGCGCCGTGCCCCCGTCGGGTCGGACGAGCGTGGTCAGGATGTTGATCAGGGTGGTCTTGCCCGCGCCGTTGGGCCCTAAGAGGGCGAGGATCCCGCCCGCCGGAACTTCGAGGTCGACACCGTCCAGGACGGTGTGGTCGCCGTAGCGCTTGCGTAGTCCGGAGACGCTGACCGCCGGGGCGGTGGTCTCTTGTGGCGGGCTCTGGGTGAGTGTTCGTGTGTTCATGTTCTACAGTGTAACCCTTACCCAGTACCATTGCGCAACCCCTACGCAGTACATTTGCGTGCCGATTACGCAATAGGATGGCCGCATGGCTGAACAGGAACCGCCGGGCGATCCGGTGCGGACGATCCCCAAGGTGCTGCTCTCGGCGTGGGGGGTCGGCCCTACACCTCGGAAGGGCCCCCGGCCCAAGCTCACCATCGCCCGCATTCTGGAGACCGCCATCGCCCTCGGCGACCAGGGGGGTGCCGAGGCGATCACCATGAGTCGAACCGCCGCCGAGCTCGGCGTCGGCACCATGAGTCTGTACCGCTACGTCGAGTCCCGCTCCGACCTGCTGCTGCTTGCTGCCGATGCTGTTCTGGGGGCGCCCCCCGAACCGGTCGGCGCCACGTGGCGAGAACGCGCGCACTCCTTCGCTCTGGGGCTGCGCGACGTCTACCGGCGGCACCCTTGGGCGAGCGGGATCCCGGTGACCGTCGAGCCCCTCGCCCCCTCCTTCGTCCGCTGGGGCGAGCTGGGCCTGGGTGCGCTTGAGGAGACCGGGCTCAGCATCGCCGAGTGCGCGCGGATCACGACCCTGATCTGGACCTACACCCGGGCCGAAGGTGAACTCGCCGAGGAGCAGCGCCGCTCCTGGGAGGCTCAGGGCCTCGACCCCGCCGACGCCCACCGCGCCTTCGTCCACCGGCTCGACACCCTGGTCTCCGCCGAGGACTATCCGCGCGTGCGCGAACTCCTGGGCAGCGACCTCCTCGCCGCCGGCGTGGAGTACGACGACCCAGCGGCTGAATTCGCGCGGGCGGTCGACCTCCTCCTCGACGGGGTGGCGGCCCGCGCCGCCCTCCCCTGAACGGATCGGCCGGGCGACCCGCCCAGGGGAGGCGGAGTCGCGTCAGGGCACCAGCAGTACCTTGCCCAGGACCCGGCGCTCCTCCAGCGCGGCGTGGGCCTCGGCGGCCCGTTCCAGCGGCAGGGTCAGCCCCACGTGCGGCCGGAGCCGACCGGCCCGGGCCTCCTCGAGGACCAGCCGGGCCAGGTCGCGCCTGCTCGCCCCCTTCGCATCGTCCAGGTCCATCATGCCCAGGGCGGTGATCCCGCGGTCCCGGACCTCGGCCTCGTCGATCTCGACGAAGTCACCGTTGGTGGTCCCGTAGCTGACGAATCGTCCGCCGTCGGCCACGGCGGCCAGGGCCGACCTGCCCAGGTCCCCGCTGGCGCCGTCGACGACCACGCTCACTCCAGCGCCCCCGGTGATGGCGCTGACCCGCTCCAGCCACCCGGGGTCCGAATAGTCCACGACCTCCTCGGCGCCCAGGGAGCGGGCCAGTTCCAGCTTCTCCGGACCCCGGGCCGCGCCGATCACCCGCGCCCCCGCGAGGCGGGCCAGCTGCACGGTCAGGCTGCCCGCCCCGCCAGTGGCGGCCAGGACGAGCACCCAGGTATCGGGGGAGAAGCGGGCGGCCCGCTCCAGGAGCAGGGCGGTGGCCCCGTCGGTCAGCAGGGCAAGGGCATCGTGGTCGGCCAAGGTGTCGGGGACCCTGATGAGGGAATCGACGGGCACCACCGTTCGTTCGGCGTACGCGTCGACCGGGGCGCTGGGGGATCCACCCGGCCCGTCCACCGGTCCGGTCTCCGCGACCACTTCCACGCCCACCCAGGTCGGGTCCGTTCCCGGTCCCACCTCGACGACCCGGCCGGAGACCCCGCTCCCGGGTACGTACGGGGGTGCGATCGGGAAGTGCTCCTCACCCCACCCCGAGCGGAGCAGCGTGTCCAGGTAGATGACGTTCGCCCCGGTCACCTCCACCAGGGCCTCCCCGGGGGCCGGTTCCGGATCGGATACCTCCCGGGTGACCAGGACCTCGGGGCCGCCGAACTCGTCCACTCGTACCGCGCGCATGTCCACCACACTCCTTTGCTGGTTGATGGTGACCACTCTGTTTCCTCAACTAATGTTCAGGTCAAGGGGTGGGGCGGGAACCCAAGCTGGAGCCGGTCGGTACCGCAGACGACAGAACCGCCGTGCACGGGGCACGGCGGTGGTGTGGCAGGGAGGGCCTCGGTCAGACCGCGACGTGCGCGAGGGCGCTCGGATGGCGGCGCAGGAAGCCCTCGATGGACTGGGCCGGATGGCCGGTCAGGTCCGGGACGGTGCTCGCCACGACGTCCATCTCGTCGGCGGCGATCGCCGCGTACGACGATGCCCAGCCCTCGACCTCCCACTCCGCGGCCCCGGTGAGGCGCCGCGACTCCAGCGCCTCCTCCCAGGTCTCGGGTACGTACCTGATCGTGCGTCCGGTCAGACGGCCCAGCTTCTCCACGGTGGCCCCCACCGACAGCGCCTCGGGGCCGGTCACGTCGTAGCTCGTGTGCTCCGAAGCGGCGATCACCAGGGGGTCGGTCAGCACGGCCGCGGCGACGTCCGCGACATCGTCCCTGGACACCCACGCGACCCTGCCCTCCCCGGCCGGGCCGCGCACCACGCCCTCGTCGTCCACCCACGCGGGCATCAGGTCCAGGTACAGGCTGGGTCTGAGGAACGTGTGTGCCACACCCGTCGACCGGATGTGCGCCTCCGTGTAGAAGTGCGTGCGGGCGAACGTGAAGGTGGAGGCGGGGCCCGCCTTGAGGAACGACAGGTACACGATCCGGGACACCCCAGCCATGACCGCGCCGTCCACCGCGCTCAGGTGGGTCTCCACCCGGTCCTCGGACTCGGTCGCCGAGACCAGGAAGAGCGTGTCCACGCCCCGACAGGCACGCTCGAAGGAGGCAGTGTCCTCGTAGACGGCCATCGCGGCGCTGCTGCCGGGGTATTCCGGTGCCCGGTTGATGTCGCGCACGATGAGGCGCTGGGCCAGGCCGAGCCGTGCGATCCGTGCGGCCACACGCCCGCCCAGCGCGCCGGTCGCCCCGGTCACCCCTATGGTGTGGTTTGTCATGTGATCGTCCCCCATGGCACCCCATCCTGCGCTACGAGTGCGCGTCGGCCGCTCACCGGCACGCCCCTTTTTCCGCCTGCCGGTCAGGGGCTGGTCCGCTCTTGGTGCTCGTCGGGCAGTTCCGGAGGGGGAGGCGTGGCGGGGCCCTTGGTGGAACGCCGGTACGAAAGCCTCCGCAGCAGGGTCTCGGCCGGGCCGTGCCGCTCCGCGCGCTCCATGGCGTAGGCGGCCACCACCGTCACCAGCCACACCCCGGTCGCGAACAGGAACATCGTCCACGAGGAAAGGTAGGCGGCCAGCCCCAGCCCCCACGCGGCCAGCAGGGGCGCGCACAGCACCGACTGCGCCAGGTAGGCGCTCATCGAGCGCCGCCCCGTGGAGCTCAGTGCCGTGACGACGGCCCCGGAGCGCCCCCGTTCCTGGACCCGCTGCGCCACCAGGGCGATCAGTGCGATGTAGCCGAGCCCGCAGATCAGGCCGGTGACCATGTGCGGCATGGCCAGCATGTCCCCCTGCATGGGTGCGAGGTCCCAGACACCGACCTGGGCCAGAGCCAGGGGGAGCCCACCGAGCCAGCCGACCGGGATACCCACGGCCGCGACCCGGCGCAGCAGCTTACGGTTCCGCCCGGGCTCCTCCAGGATCCTGCGGCGCGCGGCCCAGAAGCCGAGCAGGATCGCGGCGGGGATGGTGAGGGTCAGCAGTCCTTGCCCGACGGCGGCCAGGGGCCAGATCGCCACGCGGTCCGCCGCCGCGGAGAGGTATGAGGGGTCGGCGATGTTGGCGGCCAGGAAGTCCGCGCTGAAGGGCCCCTGTTCTTCGACGTCGGTCCCGCCGACGAAGGGCATGGCCAGAAGGCTGAGCGCGGCGAACGTGGCCATCACACCGACCAGCACCGTGCTCCAGATCAGGAGTGTGACCTCCCTGCGCCGGAAGAACAGCCAGCCCAGGATCAGCCCGGCCAGCCCGTAGGCACCGATGACGTCGCCCACCCACAGCAGGAGTGCGTGGAAGAAGCCGAAGACCAGCAGCCAGAGGTTGCGTCTGCGCAGCAGTCCGTCGACGTCCCTGGCGCTGACCCCCGCGGCCTGCTGGCGCGCGGCCAGTTGGACCATGCCGTAGCCGAACAGGAAGGCGAACATCGGGTAGCTGCGCATATCCACGGCCATGACCGTGAAGAACTGTGCGGCACCGTCCAGCGCGCCCTCCGGTTCCGGATGCATCGTGGAGCCGTCGCTGGGGGCGGCCCAGAGGTACCAGACCGAGTTGGCCAGCACGATGAACAGGAGCATGAAGCCCCGTGCGAGGTCGGGTGCCAGGGCCCTCTCGCTCGTGCTGGTCGGTCCGCGTAGGGCGGTCTGCCTGGACATGGGAGGGCCCCCGTGGTCGAGAATCCTTCGTGTTCGGTACGGAGTCAGTGTGAACGACGGGTCGCGGCCACCACCAGATCGCCCAACGGGTCTCGGGTCTGCGTTTCCAGTTCCGGGCTGTCCAACGCCGCGAGGGCCTGGTCCGCGTACTCGGTGATCATCGACTCGCAGGCGGCCAACGCACCGGAGGACTCGATCAGGCCGCACATCCACTCCACCGAATCCACGGAGAGGTCGGCGTCCCCCAGGAGCTCCTGGAAGCGCTGCGCGTCGGCGGTGCCGGCCCGGGCGAGGGTCTCGGCCACGACGAGGGTGCGCTTTCCCTCACGCAGGTCGTCACCGGCGGGCTTGCCCGTGGTGGACGGGTCGCCGAACACCCCGAGCACGTCGTCGCGCAGCTGGAAGGCGATGCCCAGCGGGATGCCGTAGTCGGTGTAGACACCGACCAGCTGTCTGTGTCGCCCGGCAAGGGCGGCGCCCACGTGCAGAGGGCGCTCGACCGTGTACTTGGCGGCCTTGTAGCGCATCACACGCAGCGCGGCCTCGCGGGTTGCCGTGCCACGGACCTGTTCGAGGGTGTCCAGGTACTGGCCGGCCATGACCTCGGTGCGCATCGCGTCGAAGGGCGGTCGGCCGCACTGGAGCGTCTCCGGGGAGAACCCGCTGTTCTGGTACATCTCGTCGGACCAGGCCAGGCAGAGGTCGCCGATGAGGATCGCAGCACCTTGTCCGAAGCCCGCGCTGTCGCCGTTCCAGCCCTGGTCGGCGTGCATTTTGGCCATGCGCTTGTGCGTCGCGGGCAGCCCGCGACGGGTGTCGCTGTTGTCTATGACGTCGTCGTGGACGAGCGCGCACGCTTGGAGGAATTCCAGGGAGGCGGCGGCCCGGACCATCCGCTCGTCGCCGTCGGTACCGCCCGCTCCACGCCAGCCCCAGTACGCGAAGGTGGGGCGCAGGCGCTTGCCCCCGGAGACCATCACCTCCAGGGAGTCCATGGCCGGGGCGAGTTCCTCCCCGATCTCCAGCAGCTGCTCCCGGCGCGCGGCGCAGAAGGAGGAGATTTCGCGATCCACGTCGGTTCTGATGACTGACGTGACGGATGAAGGGGAAGATGAGGAAGCGGACATACCCTGCACATTATCGGCTGCCTTGAGGATGCGGGGTACCACTCCGCGCCCGGGCCTGTCACCCCGCGGGTGGAGAACGTGAGACGGAAGTGTTTCTCCATTTGAGACGGTCTTTGGGCAAGCCTGCTGTTCTGTCTCGCTTCTTGGAAAATAGGACAACTTGGTCACTCTTTGTCTCATAAAGTGGGACAGGCTGTCCGGTTGTGGGGGTACTGGCCTAAGGTTGTGCCTATGTTGGCTGCACCTACGCGCCCTGCGGCGCCCCGAAACCCGGCCTCCAAGCCTCGTCATATCCGCGAGATTCTCGACTCGGGCGAACCGGTGTTCTCCTTCGAGTTCTTCCCACCCCGCAGTGCAAAATCGCAGGAACGCCTCTGGCGGTCGATCCGGGAGATCGAGGCCCTCGGCCCGTCCTTCGTCTCCGTGACCTACGGGGCGGGAGGCGGTACCCGTGACCTGACGGTCGAGACCACCGAGCGCATCGCGACCGACACCACACTCATGCCGGTCGCGCACATCACACTGGTGGACCACTCCGTGGCCGAGCTCCGCCACCTCATCGGGCGGCTGTCCGCCGCCGGGGTGTCCAACATGCTGGCCGTGCGGGGAGACCCGCCCGGCGACCCCGACGGGGAATGGGTCACCCACCCCGAAGGCCTCACCTACGCCGATGAGCTGGTGCGGCTGATCAAGGAGAGCGGTGACTTCTCCGTTGGCGTGGCCGCCTTCCCCTACAAGCACCCGCGCTCGGCTGACGTGGAGACCGACACCGACCACTTCGTGCGCAAGTGCGAGGCGGGCGCCGACTACGCCATCACCCAGATGTTCTTCGACCCCGAGGAGTACCTGCGCCTGCGCGACAGGGTGGCCGCCCGCGGCTGCGAGGTGCCCATCATCCCCGAGGTCTTCCCGGTGGTGAAGCTGTCCTCGATCCGTCGCTCGGAGAAGCTCTCCGGCGCCCCGTTCCCCCGCGCGCTGGCCGAGCGCTTCGAACGCTTCGGCGACGACCAGGAGGCCATCCGCGCCTTCGGTATCGAACACGCCCAGAACATGTGTGAGCGGCTGCTCTCCGAGGGCGCCCCGGGCATCCACTTCATCACCTTCAACCAGTCCACGGCCACCAGGGAGATCTACCAGGAGGTCGCCCCCCACCGGATTCAGGAAGCGGAAGCCTCGCACCCATGATCGAGAAGGGTTGGTCGGGGGTGCCGGGGAACGCGAAGGACTCCAGCACCTCCACGAACCCGCACGAACGGTAGAGGTGGCGCGCCGCGGAGGGCCCTGTGCGTGTGGACAGCACCGCGGTGCGCTCCGGCCGCCCCGAGCACAGGGCGTACAGCAGGGCGCGCCCGATCCCCTTGTTCTGCGCGTCCGGGTGGACGTGCACTTCGGCGATCTCCAGCGGGTCGGAGAGGAAGCGGCGGACGTGCCGTGAGCGCCCGTGGGACCGCAGTCCCTCGGTGACGACGTCGTGCCACCACTGCCCCTCGGACCCGTGGAAGGCGTAGGCGAAGCCGACGGGCTGTTCGTCGCGTACCGCCACCACCGACCTGAACCCCGGGTACCGGGCGTGGCTGCCCATGATGGCGGCCCGCCCGGGCAGTTGTGCGGGCGGCGGGCGCATGGCCGCCTCGTAGACCTGGAGAAGGGCGGGGACGGCGTGCGTGAACGCTGGGGGAGTGAGTTCGCGCAACTCGGTGTCGGCTGCCACGTTCCCAGGGTAGAGCGTGGCAGCCGGTTCACGAGGGTCTTCGAGGTGGTGGCGGGTGACGCCGCCGCGCTGCTTCTTGACGCCCTCCGTTCAGGGGGTGTTAACTGGTTCGAGTCGAACACAAGTTCGACAGGCTCGCCGGTGGATCCGGCGGGGCGCGGTGCGGCCGGGCCGGGGAGGGGAAGCCCCCGCCCGGCCGCGCTGTTTTCCGGGCCCTCGCACATCTTCCGGGCTCCGTGGCTGCGGGCCCTCGGCACACGAAAGCCGGGCGCCCCCGAAGGAGGGGACGCCCGGCTCTCCTGCTCTGTGCGGCGGTGACGTTGTTCCAGGAAGCTCCTAGAACGCGTCGACCGCGCGGCGGGCCTCCGGGTCGAGGACGCCCCAGTTGATGAGCTCCTCTGTCAGGTCCCCGGGGGACTTGTCGTAGATGACCGCGAGTGAACGCAGGTCCTCCTGGCGGATGGACAGCACTCGCCCGTTGTAGTCACCCCGCTGGCTCTGGATGGTGGCGACGTAGCGGGAGAGCGGACCCGCCTTCTCCTGAGGGAGCTGCTGCATGCGCTCCAAGTCGATGACGAGCTTGGGTGTCGGGCCCAGGGGAGTGGGCGCGGCGCCGCCGGGCAGCAGCTCCGACATCGGCACACCGTAGAAGTCGGCCAGCTCGGCCAGCTTCTGGACGGTGACGGCGCGGTCGCCACGCTCATAGGAGCCCACCACGACGGCCTTCCAGCGTCCGTGGGACTTCTCCTCCACCCCGTGCAGGGAAAGGCCCTGTTGGGTGCGGATGGCACGCAGTCGCGCACCGAGGGACTTGGCGTATTCGGATGGCATCTTCTTGTCGCTCCCGGCCGTGACGGTGGCTGGCGTGAGTGGGGGAGACGTCCGCTCGTACTCGGCGGGCCGCCTGGGCGGTCCAGCGGATGGTCACGGGGTGCAACCCCACCCGGTAGTGGTTACAGACAGTGACGGTAGAGGGGGGCTGGTGTCCAGGTCAAGCCGTTGGTGTGAAACGCGACTAATCAGTGGCCAAACCGTGCGTAGGTGAGACGCCTCTCATTTGCGTACCAGTGGGTACGAGTAGGACGTTCTCGCGGGTCGGAAAGCCCGCCCCTGCAGGGAATTCCGTGTTTCCCCCGAATGAGGGGCGAATCCGTAGTGTCATGACACGGATACGCTTAGCAGGGCAATCAGTGCCTTGGGATGTGATGAGCATCACATTTTCAATCTCGGGGTTTGGGGTGCGCTCAGAGGCCTCGTCGTCCGCGCTGGTAGCGTGGATCCGATCGACATCCTTTAACGACCTGTTCTGTGAGGCAGGGAAGGGGTCACTACTTTGCGTGCGCAAAAATCAACAAAAAGTGATACGGGTTCCGGTGCTTCCCCAGTGCCACCCGAGGTGCCCGACGGCACCAGGGCGGTCCTCGACGGCAACGAGATCAACCGGGCACTGACCCGCATCGCCCACGAGGTCCTCGAGCGCACCAAGGGCGGCGAACACGTCACCCTCCTCGGGATCCCCTCTCGCGGCGTACCGCTCGCGGAGCGCCTGGCCCAGCGCATCGGTCGAGTCGAGGACCTCAGGGTCCCCGTCGGATCCCTCGACATCACGATGTACCGCGACGACCTCCGGCTGGCCCCCGCCCGGGCCCTCGGCAAGACGGATATCCCCTCCGGCGGCCTCGACGACCGCGTCGTCGTCCTCGTCGACGACGTCCTCTTCTCCGGCCGCACCGTTCGCGCCGCCCTCGACGCCCTCGGCGACCTCGGGCGCCCCCGCGCGGTCCAACTCGCCGTCCTCGTCGACCGGGGCCACCGCGAACTCCCCATCCGTGCCGACTACGTGGGCAAGAACCTGCCCACCTCGCTGCGTGAGAGCGTCACCGTCCAACTCGACGAGAGCGACGGCCACGACGCGGTCCTCCTCGGCCCGGCCCGCCCGTCACCCTCCACCACCCTCAAAGGCGGCCTCCGGCCCGAGTCTCCCGCCGAGTCACCCTCCACCACCCTCAAAGGCGGCCTCCGGCCCGAGTCTCCCGCCGAGTCACCCTCCACCACCCTCAAAGGCGGCCTCCGGCCCGAGTCTCCCGCCGGCTCGGGCCCCACAGCCCCCGGCACCACAGAAGGGGACGACTGATGCGCCACCTCCTCTCCGCGGGCGATCTCAGCCATGAAGAGGCCACCCTGGTCCTGGACACCGCGGCCGAACTCGCCCAGGTCGGGGACCGCTCCGTCAAGAAGCTCCCCACCCTGCGCGGACGCACCGTGGTCAACCTCTTCTACGAGGACTCCACCCGCACCCGGACCTCTTTCGAGCTCGCCGCCAAGCGCCTGTCCGCCGACGTCATCAACTTCTCCGCCAAGGGATCCAGCGTCTCCAAGGGCGAGAGCCTCAAGGACACGGCGCTCACCCTCCAAGCCATGGGCGCGGACGGCGTCGTCATCCGGCACAGCGCTTCCGGCGCCGCCCACCGACTGGCCAACTGGGTGGACGGGTCCGTTCTCAACGCGGGTGACGGCACCCACGAGCACCCCACCCAGGCGCTGCTGGACGCCTACACCATGCGCGACCGGCTGGGCCGCCTCGAGGGCCTGCGCGTGGCCGTGGTCGGCGACATCCTGCACAGCCGGGTCGCCCGCTCCAACGTCCTGCTGCTCACCACCCTGGGAGCCCACGTCACCCTGGTCGCGCCGCCGACCCTCCTGCCTGTCTCGGTACACACCTGGCCGTGTGAGTTCTCCTACGACCTCGACGACGTGCTGCCCAAGTCCGACGCGGTCATGATGCTGCGCGTCCAGGCCGAGCGCATGCAGGACTCCTTCTTCCCCTCCGTCCGCGAGTACAGCCGCAACTACGGGCTCGACGGCGAACGGCTGGGCCGCATGCCCTCCGAGGCCATCGTCATGCACCCCGGCCCCATGGTGCGCGGCATGGAGATCTCCGCCGAGGTCGCCGACTCGCCCCGCTGCACCGTCACTGAGCAGGTCGCCAACGGTGTCAGCCTGCGTATGGCCGTGCTCTACCTGTTGCTCGGCGGGTCCTAGAGGGGCCGGGCTTCCGAAGCCCCGACCCGGCCGCCAACTTCACGAACACGAGAAAGCCGACATCTCCATGCCCGAAAACCAAGGACCACACCTGATCCGCGGCGCCCGCCCGCTCGGCGGCGACCCCGTCGACCTGCTGTTCGCCGACGGCCAGATCGCCGCGATCGGCCCCGACCTGGAGGCCCCCGAGGGAGCACAGGTCGTGGACGCCACCGGCCTGATCGCCCTGCCCGGGCTCGTGGACCTGCACACCCACCTGCGCGAGCCCGGCCGGGAGGACGCCGAGACCGTCGCCTCCGGCTCGCGCTCGGCCGCCATGGGCGGTTACACCTCCGTCCACGCCATGGCCAACACCGACCCCGTCGCCGACACCGCCGGCGTGGTCGAACAGGTCTGGCACCTGGGCCGCGAGGCCGGATACTGCGACGTGCGCCCCGTCGGCGCCGTCACCGTCGGCCTGGCCGGGAAGCAGCTCTCCGAGATCGGCGCCATGGCCGACTCCGCCGCACAGGTCCGTGTCTTCTCCGACGACGGCATCTGCGTCTCCGATGCCCTGCTCATGCGCCGCGCCCTTGAGTACGTCAAGGCCTTCGACGGCGTCGTGGCCCAGCACGCGCAGGAGCCGCGCCTCACCGAAGGCGCCCAGATGAACGAGGGCTGCGTCTCCGACCGCCTCGGCCTACCCGGCTGGCCCGCCGTCGCGGAGGAAGCGATCATCGCCCGCGACTGCCTGCTCGCCCAGCACGTCGGATCGCGCCTGCACGTGTGCCACGTCTCCACCAAGGGCTCGGTCGACATCATCCGCTGGGCCAAGGAGCGCGGCTGCGACGTCACCGCTGAGGTCACCCCCCACCACCTGCTCCTCACCGATGAGCTGGTGGAGAGCTACGACCCCATCTACAAGGTCAACCCGCCGCTGCGCACCGCCGAGGACGTCGAGGCGCTGCGCGAGGGACTGGCCGACGGCACGATCGACATCGTCGCCACCGACCACGCCCCCCACCCGGTGGAGGCCAAGGAGACCGAGTGGTCCACGGCCGCCATGGGAATGGTCGGATTGGAGACCGCGTTGGCGGTCGTGCAGCGCACCATGGTCGATACCGGCCTTCTCACCTGGACCCGGGTCGCCGACCGGATGTCCACCACGCCCGCCCGCATCGGCCGGGTGAGCGGGCACGGCAGCGAGCTGGCCGTCGGTGAGCCCGCCAACGTCGTCCTGTACGACCCCGCGTCGTCGGTCGACGTCGAGGGTGCCGCCATGGTCACCAAGAGCAGCAACACCCCCTTCCGGGACATGACCCTGCCCGGCCGGGTCCGCGCCACGTTCCTGCGCGGCACCCCGACCGTCCTGGAGGGGAAGATCAATTGAGCAGCATGAACGCAGTGCAAGCCCAGGCCAGCCCTGGTGCCACAGAGGGGGGAAACGTGTCTGAGGAGACCGGCGGTCCGGCGATTCTGGTGCTTGAGGACGGGCGTGTGTTCCACGGCCGCTCCTTCGGCGCCACCGGCGAGACCTTCGGGGAGGCGGTCTTCAACACCGGGATGACCGGTTACCAGGAGACCCTCACCGACCCCTCCTACCACCGCCAGATCGTCGCGATGACCGCGCCGCACATCGGCAACACCGGGGTCAACGACGACGACCCCGAGTCCGGCCGGATCTGGGTCGCGGGCTACGTCGTCCGCGAGCCCGCGCGCATCCCCTCCAACTGGCGCGCCCAGCGCACCCTCGACGATGAGCTGCGCCGCCAGAACGTGGTCGGGATCGCGCTCAGCGGTACCAGAGCCCTCACCCGCCACCTGCGTGACCGGGGCGCCATGCGCGCGGCCATCAGCACCGTCGAGGCCGAGCCCAAGGCGCTGCTCGCCCGCATCCTGGAGCAGCCCCGCATGGCCGGTTCCGACCTGGCCGCCGAGGTCAGCACCGACACGGCCTACGAGGTGCTCCCTCCCGATGGCGTCGAGACGCGCTTCCACGTCGCGGCGGTCGACCTCGGCATCAAGGCGATGACCCCCCAGCGGCTCGCCGAGCGCGGCTGCAAGGTCACGGTGCTGCCCGCCTCCGCCACCACGGAGGACATCCTCGCCTTGGACCCGGACGGCGTGTTCTTCAGCAACGGCCCCGGCGACCCCGCCACCGCCGACCAGCCCGTCGACGCCATGCGCGGTGTCCTGGACTCCGGCAAGCCGCTCTTCGGAATCTGCTTCGGCAACCAGATCCTGGGCCGCTCCCTGGGCCTGGGCACCTACAAGCTGCCCTTCGGCCACCGGGGCGTCAACCAGCCGGTGATCGACACCCGCTCCAAGAAGGTGGCGATCACCAGCCAGAACCACGGCTTCGCCGTCGACGCCCCGCTCGACACCCCCTTCGACACCCCCTACGGCCGGGCCGAGGTCAGCCACATCGGCCTCAACGACCAGGTCGTCGAGGGCCTGCGGCTGTTGGACCGACCCGTGTTCAGCGTCCAGTTCCACCCGGAGGCCGCCGCGGGTCCCCACGACGCCGCCGAGCTCTTCGACGAGTTCGTCGACCTGATGTCCGCCCAGCCCGAACCGGCTGCCAAGTAGTAAGAGGAACAGAGCATGCCGCGCCGTAGTGACCTTTCATCCGTCCTCGTGATCGGCTCCGGCCCGATCGTGATCGGGCAGGCGGCCGAGTTCGACTACTCGGGCACCCAGGCCTGCCGCGTTCTGCGGGCCGAGGGCCTCCGGGTCATCCTGGTCAACTCCAACCCGGCCACGATCATGACCGACCCGGAGATCGCCGACGCCACGTACGTCGAACCGATCACCCCCGAGATGATCGAGAAGATCATCGCCAAGGAGCGCCCCGACGCCCTCCTGCCCACCCTTGGCGGACAGACCGCGCTCAACGCCGCCGTCGACCTGCACGACTCGGGCGTCCTGGCCAAGTACGACGTCGAGCTCATCGGCGCCAACATCGACGCCATCCAGTCCGGCGAGGACCGCGAGACCTTCAAGGGGATCGTCGAGCGCATCGGCGGCGAATCCGCCCGCTCCCGCATCTGCCACACCCTCCAGGAGTGCCTGGACGCGGCTGAAGAGCTCAGCTACCCCGTCGTCGTGCGCCCCTCCTTCACCATGGGCGGCGCCGGCTCCGGCTTCGCCCATGACGAGGACGAGCTGCGCCGCATCGCGGGCCAGGGACTCGCGCTCTCCCCGACCACCGAGGTGCTCCTGGAGGAGTCCATCCTCGGCTGGAAGGAGTACGAGCTGGAGCTGATGCGCGACACCAACGACAACGTCGTGGTCGTGTGCTCCATCGAGAACCTCGACCCCATGGGCGTGCACACCGGTGACTCCATCACCGTCGCCCCCGCCATGACCCTCACCGACCGCGAGTACCAGAAGCTCCGCGACGTCGGTATCGCGGTCATCCGCGAGGTCGGAGTGGACACCGGCGGCTGCAACATCCAGTTCGCCGTCCACCCCACCACCGGCCGGATCATCGTCATCGAGATGAACCCCCGCGTGTCCCGCTCTTCGGCGCTGGCCTCCAAGGCCACCGGCTTCCCGATCGCCAAGATCGCCGCCAAGCTCGCCGTCGGCTACACGCTGGACGAGATCCCGAACGACATCACCAAGGAGACCCCGGCCAGCTTCGAGCCCACGCTCGACTACGTGGTCGTCAAGGTCCCACGCTTCGCCTTCGAGAAGTTCCCGGGTGCCGACGCCGGCCTGACCACCACCATGAAGTCGGTGGGTGAGGCCATGGCCATCGGCCGGTCCTTCCCCGAAGCGCTCCAGAAGGCCATGCGCTCCCTGGAGAAGGCAGGCGTCGGCCTGACCTGGGCGGGGGAGCCCGGCGACAAGGACGAGCTCCTCAGCCGTTCCGCGCAGCCCACCGAGCACCGCCTCCGCCAGGTCCAGCAGGCCCTCCGCGCCGGCGCCACCGTCGCGGAACTGCACGAGGCCACCAAGATCGACCCCTGGTTCCTGGACCAGATGCTGCGTCTCGAGGAGACGGCGCGCGTCCTTGCCGACGCCCCCAAACTCGACGCTGGCCTGCTCCGCGAAGCCAAGGGACTGGGATTCTCCGACGTCCAGATCGGCGAGATCACCGGCAAGTCCGAGGACGTCGTCCGCGAGCTCCGGCACGCCCTGGGTATCCACCCCGTCTACCTGACCGTGGATACCTGCGCCGCCGAGTTCGAGGCCCAGACGCCGTACCTGTACTCCAGCTACGACGAGGAGAGCGAGGTCCCGGCCGGGGACAAGCCCAAGATCATCATCCTTGGCTCGGGCCCCAACCGCATCGGCCAGGGCGTGGAGTTCGACTACTCCTGCGTCCACGCCTCCTTCGCCCTCTCCGACGCCGGGTTCGAGACCGTCATGGTCAACTGCAACCCCGAGACCGTCTCCACCGACTACGACACCAGCGACCGCCTCTACTTCGAGCCGCTCACCCTGGAGGACGTGCTCGAGGTCGTACGGGCCGAGCAGGCGGCCGGACCGGTCGTGGGCGTCATCGTCCAGCTGGGCGGGCAGACGCCCCTCGGCCTGGCCCGCCGCCTCAAGGCCGCCGGTGTGCCCATCATCGGCACCAGCCCCGAGGCCATCGACCTGGCCGAAGACCGGGGTGCGTTCGGCAAGGTCCTGAACGACGCGGGGCTGCCCGCGCCCAAGTACGGCATGGCCTACTCCTTCGCCGAGGCCAAGACCGCCGCTGACGAGATCGGCTACCCGGTCATGGTCCGCCCGTCCTACGTCCTGGGCGGCCGCGGCATGGAGATCGTGTACAGCGAGGCGATGCTCGCCGACTACATCGAGCGCAACGCCGAGGTCAGTCCCGAGCACCCCGTCCTCATCGACCGGTTCCTCGACGATGCCATCGAGATCGACGTCGACGCCCTCTACGACGGCAAGGACCTGTACCTGGGCGGCGTCATGGAGCACATCGAGGAGGCCGGGATCCACTCGGGCGACTCGGCGTGCACCCTGCCCTCGATCACCTTGGGCAGCGAGGACATCGAGCGCATCCGCTACTCCACCGAGGCCATCGCGCGCGGCACCGGGGTCCGGGGCCTGCTCAACGTCCAGTACGCGCTCGCCTCCGGCGTCCTGAACGTCCTCGAGGCCAACCCGCGCGCCTCCCGTACGGTGCCGTTCGTCTCCAAGGCCACCGCGGTGCCGCTGGCCAAGGCCGCTGCCCGCATCATGGCCGGCAGCACCGTCGCCGAGCTCCGCGCCGAGGGCCTGCTGCCCGCCAAGGGTGACGGCGGCGACCTGCCCGCCGACGCCCCGGTGTCGGTCAAGGAGGCCGTCCTTCCCTTCAACCGGTTCATCAACAAGGAGGGCGAGGGCGTCGACACCATCCTCGGCCCCGAGATGCGCTCCACCGGCGAGGTCATGGGTCTGGACACCGAGTTCGGCCCCGCGTACGCGAAGTCCCAGCTGGCGGTCAACGGTTCACTGCCCACCCAGGGCAAGGTGTTCGTCTCCGTCGCCAACCGCGACAAGCGCTCGATGATCTTCCCGGTCAAGCGCCTGGACGACCTCGGTTTCGAGATCCTGGCGACCGAGGGCACCGCCGTGGTGCTGCGCCGCAACGGGGTCCACGCCAGTGTCGTGCGCAAGCACAGCACGGGCACCGGGCCCCAGGGTGAGCCCACCATCGTGCAGCTCATCAACGACGGCGGCGTCGACCTGATCGTCAACACCCCGTTCGGTAGCGCGGGACAGTCCGGCCCGCGCCTGGACGGGTACGAGATCCGGACCGCGGCCATCCTGCGCGGGGTGCCGAGTGTCACCACGGTGCAGGGTCTGGCCGCCGCGGTCCAGGCGATTGAGGCCCGCGTCCGAGGCGACGTAGGGGTCCGCTCCCTCCAAGAGCACGCCGAGTCGCTCACGGCGAGCCGTGATGCCTCCTAGGCTGTAGTGGTTGGTTCGGGCGCCGCTAGGGTTCTGCAAGGCGAGTCAAGCCGCTAGCGAGAACCCTCCGGCCCCGAACCGTATAGCTGAGTTCCAGAGAGGCTGCCAGGACAGATGAGCGACAACGGACCGGTGCAGACCAGGTGCCCCGTGCTGAACGTGCGCAGGGTGGACGCCTACTACGCCATCACCGTTGTCGCGCCGGGCATCGCCGAGCGGTTCCGCTCCGGCCAGTTCGTGTCGGTGGCGGTCGGGGGCGACCACTCCAGCACCATTCTGCGCCGCCCCTTCGCGATCCACGACGTCAAACCCGACTACGGCGGCACCGTCGAGTTCCTGTTCGCGGTGCGTGGCAGCGGGACCGCTTGGCTGTCGGAGCGGAGGTCACGCGACCTGCTCGACGTGGTCGGTCCTCTCGGCCGCCCCTTTCCCCTGCCCCGGGACCCGGTCAATTGCGTGCTCGTGGGCGGGGGCTCGGGGAGCGCGCCCCTGTTCCCGCTCGCCCTGTCGCTGCGCAGGCGCGGGTGCCGGGTGGACTTCGTACTCGGCGGTGCCTCCGCCGACCGCGTGTTCAGCGCCATCACCGCGCGCCGGATCGCCGAGACCGCCGCCTTCACCACCGACGACGGCTCCTTCGGTACACGTGGCCGGGTCACCGACGTTCTGGGGCGGGTGATCGAGGAGGCCCGTTCCGACGCCGTGTACGCCTGCGGACCCATGCCGATGCTGCGCGCGGCCACGGCGGTGGCGGGTAACCACGGGGTCCCCGTGCAGGTCGCGGTCGAGGAGACCATGGCCTGCGGTGTCGGGATCTGCATGACCTGCGTGATCCCGGTGGTGGGGGACGACGGGATCACCCGGATGGCGCGTTCCTGTGTGGACGGCCCGGTGTTCCGCGGCGAGCAGGTGCGCTTCGACGACGTCGGCACGATCCCCTTCGACGCGCTGGGCGCACCGGGGTGGAAGGGGTCGGGTGCCGCCCGCGCCTCGGAAGCCGCCCGTGACATCGCGTGACTTACCGGACCGACGGACCCGGACTGACTGACACAGCCACACAACTGACACAGCCACGCATGCGGATGCGAGCGAGCGAAGGCAATTGAACGCAGACCTCAGGACCAGGATGGGCTCCCTCCAGCTTCCGAACCCGGTGGTGACCGCCGCCGGATGCGCGGGTTCGGGGCGCGAGCTGGCCCAGTTCTTCGACATCGGCGAGATCGGTGCCGTCACCACGAAATCGCTGATGCTGGAGCCGCGGGCGGGGAGACCGGCGCCGCGCATGGCGGAGACACCCAGCGGGATGCTGAGCACCACGGGCATGCAGGGGCCGGGCGTCGACGTGTTCCTCCAAAGGGACCTGCCATGGCTGCTCTCCCGAGGGGGGAGGGCGATCGTCTCCATCGCGGGTTCGGGCGTGGGCGAGTTCGGGGAGCTGGCCAGGCGGGTCTCCGACGCGGAGGGGGTCGGCGCCATCGAGGTGAACCTCTCCTGCCTCGATCCGGCCGATCCCCAGGGGCGCTACTTCGCCGACGACGTGGCCCAGGCCGCCGCCGTGGTGCAGACGGTGCGCTCTCACGCCCGGTCGGACCTGCCCGTCCTGGCCAAGCTCTCCGCGGACGTGCCGGACGTCGTGGGCCTGGCCAGCGCCTGCGTCGCGGCCCGGGCGGACGGCCTGACCATGATCAACACCCTGCGGGGTATGAGTGTGGACACCCGGACGCTGAGGCCGACGGTCGCCGGGGGTATGGGCGGCCTCTCCGGCCCGGCGATCCGTCCGCTGGCGGTGGGGTGCGTCTACCGGGTCCACGAGGCCTTCCCCGACGTGCCGATCATCGGCATGGGCGGCGTGCGCACCGGGGCCGACGTCCTGGAGTTCATGGCCGCGGGGGCGAGCGCGGTGGCCGTGGGGACGGTGAACTTCGCCGACCCGTCGGCCTGTACGCGGGTGCTGAGGGAGTTCACCGAGGCGCTCGCTGCACGCGGGGTCGTCAAGGCCGCCGACATCGTGGGCGCCGCCCACCGGGCCGGGATCGGAGTGTGAGGGTCGGTATGCGGCGCCGCAAGGCCCTGACCGGCCTGAACGGCGTTGAGATGGCTCTGTGTGGCCAAGCGGGTGCGTCCGGCATCCGGGCGAGGGTTCGCGGGCGGCGTTCGCCTGCGGCCGTTTGGGCGGCTGTTACGGGGAAGTGATCCGGGATGGGTGCATGAAGCCTTCGATCCGGGGAATCGCACACTCTGATGGTGTGCACATGACAGTGAACGTGCATCGTCCGGTGCTTCTGTAATCACAGACGTAAATACCGACGAATGCCTCAGGCGCCGGCGCTCCGCGTCGGCGGCACACGATTGGAGATACCGAATGACCGCGCCTACCGCGCCCATCGCTGTCGCGATCGACGCCAAGGAGATCGAGACGGCGGCTACCTGGGCCTCGGCGGTCGCACCGCACGTGAGCACGGTGAAGGTGGGCCTGGAGCTGTACCTGCGGTACGGGCCCGAGGTCATCAGCGCAGTGCGCGGCGCGAACCGTGTCGGTGTCTTCCTGGACCTGAAGCTGTACGACATCCCCGCCACGGTCGCCGGTGCGGCGCGTAGTGTCGCGGGCCTTCGGCCCTCGATCCTGACCGTTCACGCAGGAGGGGGCGCGGACATGGTCCGGGCCGCGGTCGAGGCCGCTCCGGACACCAAGATCGCGGCGGTGACAGTGCTCACCTCCATGAACGAGACGGACCTTGAGCAGGTGGGGCTGCTCGGTCCGGCACGGGACGCCGTGCGACGCCTCGCGGCGCTCGCGGTGGGCGCGGGTGCGCGCGCACTGGTGTGCTCGCCGCAGGAGGTTGCGCTCGTGCGTGCTGAGGTGGGCCCGGACGTCACCCTGATCACCCCGGGCGTGCGCCCGGCGGGGGCCGACAAGGGTGACCAGTCCCGGGTGGCCACCCCTGAGGAGGCGATCGAGGCAGGGGCGGATCTTCTGGTCATCGGTCGCCCGATCACCCGTGCCGCGGACCCCGGTGCGGCGGCGTCGTCCATCGCGGCGGCCGTCCGGCGTGCCGGGGTCCGTGTCTGAAACCTCTCCGCGGGGTCCGCGGGTCCGTGTCCTGGGCGGATCCGTTAGGGAACCTGGCGGGTTGGGTGTCCGTGCCGCATCCGTCCCATCACGCGCAGTTATGGATCACGGACGGTCACCGATTAGGTGTGTCCGAAACCGAGGAATCATGGCAAAGAGTGACCCGCGTCACCCCTGGGTGACCTGCGCTGGTGGCACGGTTCACCGGCTCGTCAATCGGGACTAAAGTCCTGATTTTCGTCTCTGGCCGCAATTGAACAGTCACCCTGGGTAGTTCCTTCAATGAAATAGCCCTTGAAAGGGCACTTTACGTTGCCTAACAGGGGTCAGACCTACTAACTTGCGCAGGCGTCCGCCCTCTACAAACGAGTAGAAATCCGAGGTGACCCGGCGTGGCCCTTCCTCCCCTCACACCCGAGCAGCGCAGCGCGGCTCTCGAGAAGGCCGCCAAGGCCAGAAAAGAGCGCGCGGAGGTCAAGAACAAGCTCAAGAACGGTGGTGTCTCGCTGTCCGAGGTGCTTGCCAACGGCCTCAAGGACGAAGTCATCGGCAAGATGAAGGTTTCGGCACTGCTGGAATCCCTCCCCGGTGTCGGCAAAGTCCGTGCGAAGCAGATCATGGAGCGGCTCAACATCGCTGAGTCGCGCCGTGTCCGGGGTCTGGGCACCAACCAGCGTGCCGCCCTGGAGAGCGAGTTCGGCGACCTCACCAAGTAACACCACCGGTGAACAGCCGGACACCGTGCCCGTAGCGTCCCCCACAGTCGCTCGGAGCCGCCTCCCCAAGGGTGGCGGCGCACGGTGAGAAGTATCCGAAGCCGCGGTCGGCGGGCGGGTGGGCCCCAGGTCACACACCGTCCGCCGCACCGCGGCTCGGTGGTATAAAGGGATCTTCCCGCGACCGTACGCGGCGTTCGGGGCTGTTCCGAGGGACACGGCACCGGGGCGCCAGCACGAGCCGCCCGCGGTGCGCGCCGGGCCGCCAGCCCGGTCCCCTTGGCCGCGCACGCCGGGCCGACAGCCCATCGCGTGGCGGAGAGCCGAATGGAAGCCTGATACTCACATGCCTGCGCAGACCGCAGACCAGTCCCGACCGGCCGAGAAGCGGCTGACCGTCCTGTCCGGCCCCTCTGGCGTGGGAAAGAGCACGGTCGTGGCGCACCTGCGTCAGATCGACCCCGACCTGTGGCTCTCGGTTTCGGTGACCACCCGCAAGCCCCGCCCCGGCGAACAGGACGGCGTCCAGTACTTCTTCGTCACCGACGAGGAGTTCGACCGGCTCATCGCCGAGAACCAGCTCCTCGAGTGGGCCCAGTTCGCGGGCAACCGTTACGGAACCCCGCGAGGCCCGGTGGAGGAGCGCCTCAGCGCCGGCTTCCCCGTCCTCCTGGAGATCGAACTCCAGGGCGCGCGCCAGGTGCGCGAGTCCACGGACGACGCACTGCACGTCTTCCTCGCTCCGCCCTCCTGGGAGGAGCTGGTGCGGCGGCTGGCCGGTCGCGGCACCGAGTCCGACGAGGTGATCCAGCGCAGGCTGGAGGTGGCCAAGGTAGAGCTCGCCGCGGAGAAGGAGTTCGACACGACCTTGGTCAACACGTCCGTGCAAGAAGTGTGCGACGAGCTGCTAGCGTTGATCACCGCGCCTAAGGTGTGATAGCCGGGCGTCGCTCGCGCCGACCGCACCGACTCCGGACACCCGAACCTGATGCGCCAAGTTCTGTCCCGTCCCATCCGTCACGGCTTTCGACGAGCCGGAGACCGTCCCTGGGGGTAACAAAGTGGCTGGTACCGAGCCCGTCGCCGAAGGCATCACCAACCCGCCGATCGATGACCTGCTGGCCTGTGTCGACAGCAAATACAGCCTGGTGACCATGGCCTCCAAGCGGGCCCGCCAGATCAACGCCTACTACGCGCAGCTCGGCGAGGGCCTGCTGGAGTACGTCGGCCCGCTGGTCGAGACCCAGGTCCAGGAGAAGTCCCTGTCCATCGCCCTGCGCGAGGTCAAGTCGGGCCTGCTCACCGCGGAGCCCTACGAGGGCACCTGATCGCGCCGACCGGGCTCCTGAATGCTCTGACGCGCCCGTGACGTGTCCGCCGCCCTCCACGCCCGCCACAGGCGCGTGGAGGGCGCTGTCATGCGCGGGGTGCCGGGCTGTCCTCGGCGGCCTCGGCGGAGCGGGCCTGGTAGAACTCATGTGTGAGTGACACAGAATCCGTTCCCCAGGTGGTCCTCGGCATCGGCGGAGGCATCGCCGCCTACAAGGCGTGCGATCTGCTCCGCCAGCTGACCGAGTCAGGCCACCGTGTCCGTGTCGTGCCCACCGCCGACGCCCTGCGCTTCGTCGGTGAACCCACCTGGGCAGCTCTGTCCGGCCAGCCTGTCGCCACCGGCGTGTGGGACCAGGTCCACGAGGTTCCGCACGTGCGCATCGGCCAGTCGGCCGACCTGGTGTTCGTCGCGCCGGCCACCGCCAACATCATGGCGAAGGCCGCCGCCGGACTCGCCGACGACCTGCTGACCAACACCCTCCTCACCGCCCGCTGCCCGGTCTTGTTCGCCCCGGCCATGCACACCGAGATGTGGGAGCACTCCGCCACCCAGGCCAACGTGGCCACTCTGCGCTCGCGCGGTGCCATCGTCCTGGAACCGGCCGAAGGCCGCCTGACCGGAGCCGACACCGGTCGTGGTCGCCTGCCCGATCCCTCCGAACTCTTCGAGGCCGCGCGCCTGGTGCTCCGCCGGGGCGCCGTCGAGTCAGACCTGTTGGGCAAGCGCGTGGTGATCTCCGCCGGAGGCACCCGTGAGGCCATCGATCCGGTCCGCTTCATCGGCAACCACTCCTCGGGCAGGCAGGGGTACGCCCTGGCCCGGACCGCGGCTGCCCGCGGAGCCGACGTGACCCTGGTCGCCGCCAACGTCAGCCTGCCCGACCCGGCCGGTGTTCGCCTGGTGCGCGTGGGCTCGGCGGTGGAACTGGCCGAAACGATGGAAGCCGAACGGGTTGGCGCCGACGCCGTAGTGATGACCGCCGCGGTCGCCGACTTCCGCCCGGTCAACAGCGCGGCCTCCAAGATCAAGAAGTCCGGGGACGCCCCGGCCCCCATCGAGCTCGTGGAGAACCCCGACATCCTCGCCGGGCTGGTCGGGTCCCGGGCGGAGCGGGGGATCGCCCAGACCATCGTGGGCTTCGCCGCGGAGACCGACGACGTCATCGCCAACGGGCGGGCCAAACTGGAGCGGAAGGGCTGCGACCTGCTCGTGGTCAACCAGGTCGGCGGTGGGAAGGCGTTCGGTACGGACGACAACAAGGCGACCGTGCTCGGCGCGGACGGGTCCGTCGTGGACATTCCCACAGGCCCGAAGGAGGACCTCGCTGACCGCGTGTGGAACATGGTGGTCGAGCGGCTTCCGAAATAACGGTCTCGATGGGCTGGAGAGCCCTTAGCAGCCCTGGATTCGGGTGTTGGCCGTGTCCCGTCGACGAATCTTCCGCTCTGTGCACTGGATTCCTACCGCTTAGTACGTCACACTTCCTCTTGGTGCTCTGGAACGGCTGACGCGGCCGCCCGGCCAGCACCGCCCTCATGGGTCCAGCTAGAGTGGACCAGATAACCAACCGCGTCGGTCGGCTTTGCCGTCCCCGGCAGGGGCCGGGAGCGTGCGAAGCCGTACCGACACATGTCAGCCAGCAGCCGCTGCAAGGAGTCACGCAACGTGTCCCGTCGCCTTTTCACCTCCGAGTCGGTCACCGAAGGTCATCCGGACAAGATGGCCGACCAGATCAGTGACGCGATCCTCGATGCGATGCTCACCACCGACCCCCGCAGCCGGGTCGCGGTCGAGACGCTGATCACCACAGGTCAGGTCCACATCGCGGGTGAGGTCACCACCCAGACCTACGTCGACATCCCCGCCATCGTGCGCGAAAAGATCCTCGAAATCGGTTATGACTCCTCCGCGAAGGGGTTCGACGGTGACTCCTGTGGAGTCAACGTCTCCATCGACGCCCAGTCCCCGGACATCGCCCAGGGGGTCGACACCGCCTACGAGGCGCGTGTCGAGAACGAGGAAGACGCCCTCGACCGGCAGGGCGCTGGTGACCAGGGCCTAATGTTCGGTTACGCCAACCGCGACACCCCCGAGCTCATGCCGCTGCCGATCAAGTTGGCGCACGCGCTCTCCGAGCGACTCTCCGAGGTCCGCCGCAACGGCACCGTGCCCTACCTGCGTCCCGACGGCAAGACCCAGGTCACCGTCGAGTACGAGGGCAACACCCCGGTCCGTCTGGACACCGTCGTGGTCTCCAGCCAGCACTCCGCCGACATCAACCTCGACGAGATGCTGGCCCCGGACATCCGGGAGCACGTCATCCAGCCCGTTGTCTCCGCGTACGGTCTGGAGTCGGACGACTACCGGCTTCTGGTCAACCCGACCGGCCGGTTCGAGATCGGCGGCCCGATGGGCGACGCCGGCCTGACCGGCCGCAAGATCATCGTCGACACCTACGGCGGCTACGCCCGCCACGGCGGCGGTGCCTTCTCCGGCAAGGACCCGTCGAAGGTCGACCGCTCCGCCGCCTACGCCACCCGCTGGGTCGCGAAGAACGTTGTCGCCGCCGAGCTGGCCGACCGCTGCGAGGTCCAGGTGGCCTACGCGATCGGCAAGGCCCACCCGGTCGGCGTGTTCATCGAGACCTTCGGTACCGAGAAGGTGGCCCCGGAGATCATCGAGAAGGCCGTCAAGGAGGTCTTCGACCTGCGTCCGGCCGCCATCGTGCGCGACCTGGACCTGCTGCGCCCGATCTACTCCAAGACCGCGGCCTACGGCCACTTCGGCCGTGATCTGCCGGAGTTCACCTGGGAGAGCACGGACCGCGCCGCGGCGCTGCGGTCCTTCGTGGGCCTCTAGGGGCTACGAACCAGGGATGACCCGTTTCGTCTGAGGGCGGACGGCTGTTCGCGGCCGTCCGCCTTTGGTGTGTTCGGGGGATACCTCCGCATGGCACATACCCACCATGACTACTCCGTGTTATTACATATGTGCAGGTAGTCATGCCGCCATGCGGAGGGGGAACACCATGGCCGTGCCAGCGGCGGTGTCGGCAGTCGGGTTGGCCGCGTTGATCGCGTTGCCCGGGCAATCGGTTCCGACAGACGACGGGCCGGTCCCCGGGGCCGAGAGCCTGCATGTCACCGTCCAAGAGCAGTCCGAGGAGCGCCTCCGACCCGGCGACCGGGTCGAGTACACCATCCGGGTGCGCAACGCGGGTTACGAGCCGATGCCCGAGGCCCAGGTCGTCCAGTTCCTGCCGCCCTCGATGCGCTACGTGTCGGGAGCCCCTGAGGATTCTGAAGCGGGGGTCGCGGCCTGGGAGCAACCCCTGGAAGCGGGGGAGCGCGCCACTCTGACCGTGGTCGGCGAGATCACCGAGGTCCCCGAGGGCGCCCAGCAGCCGGTCTCCACGGTGTGTGTACGCCCCGGCCCCGGAGCCGACCTCGCCTCCTGTACCGCTTCCGTCCATCATGTCCCGGGGGCGCTCCACTTCGCCTGGGTGGCGGCGGGGATCGCGCTCTTGCTCGCCATTGCGGCGGCCGTGGGCGGCTATCTGCGCTACCGGGGCACCCGAGGACCGCGGCCGGAGCCGGAGGCGCCGAGCAACCACAGCCCGGGTTCGGTGCCCAACATCCGCACCTTCCCGGGCCGGGCCCCCGTCTACCAGCTGGACGCCCACCGTTAGCACAGAGTGATGGGCCGCACCCCGGAGGGGTGCGGCCCATCACTCTGTGTCAAACATTGCCAGGCTTTTCCATGGTTGATCACATGTCAAATGTCACTCTTGGTAGTTGCCTGTGCACAATTATCGCATGAACCTTTGCTCCGGATACGCGCCCACGGCGCCCAAGTCCACCGTCACCGCACGCGGCCTGATCCGCATGGCTGCTGTCTCGGCCAGTGCCGCGATGGTCGCCCCGTTCCTCTGGGGAATGGCTCCGGCCCTGGCCGACGACGCCGATCGCGTCGGTCAGGCCCACGAGTCGATCTCTCAGCCCGTAGGCCCAGTCAGCACGGATTCCGTCAACAAGGTGGAGACCGAACTGCCGGACGTCGTCGAGGACAGACTGCCACGGCAGAGTACCGGCGAGGTCGGTATTCGAGAGGCCGAGCCCGTCGAGGAGTCCGAGGAAGCGGACGCCCGGGGAACGGGCCAGTACGACAAGGGTAAGGACGAGTACCCGAAGGATCCCGAGTACCCGAAGGATCCGAAGGACCCGAAGGATCCCAAGGACCCGAAGGACCCGAAGGACCCGAAGGACCCGAAGGACCCGAAGGACCCGAAGGACCCGAAGGACCCGAAGGACCCGAAGGACCCGAAGGACCCCAAGGACCCGAAGGACCCGAAGGACCCCAAGGACCCGAAGGACCCCAAGGACCCCAAGGACCCCAAGGACCCGAAGGACCCGAAGGACCCGAAGGACCCCAAGGACCCCAAGGACCCGAAGGACCCCAAGGACCCGAAGGACCCGAAGGACCCGAAGGACCCGAAGGACCCCAAGGACCCCAAGGACCCCAAGGACCCCAAGGACCCCAAGGACCCCAAGCCTGAGAAGCCGGTCCTGGCGCAGACGGGCGCTTCGGTCGCCCTCCCAGTGGTGGGCGGTCTCCTGACCTCTCTGGCCGGCATCGGCGCTATGCTTCTCGGCCGCCGTCGCCCGTCCGTGGAGCAGAACGACAACCAGCGCTGACGGTCGCACCAGGCTGAACGTACGTACGGGCCGCCCCCTGATGGGGGCGGCCCGTACGCGTTGGGCAGGGTCAGCTCATCTCGTTGAGGGCCTTCTCCGCCTCGGTCAGCCAGGAGCGGCGGGCCTCCAAGGCGGCCTCGTGCTCCTTGATCCGGCGAGCATCGTTATTGGCCTGGGCCTTCGCCAGCTTCGCCTCCAGGTCCGCGATAGCGGTCGAGAGCTGGTTGACGGTGTCCTTCGCTCGGGCGCGCGCCTCGGGGTTCGTACGATCCCACTCGGCGTCCTCGGCCCGGCGCACGCCCTCTTCGATCTGCCGGAAGGCACCCTCCAGCTGGTCGCGCACGTCGCGGGGCAGGTCACCGGCCTCCTCCCAGGCCTCCTGGAAGTGGCGCAGGCGGGCGCGGGCGCGTCGCGGGTCGGAGATGCTCGGGATCTCCGCCTTGGCCTCCGCCAGAATCTTCTCCTTGGCGTCCGCGTTCACCCGCAACGCGGCATCCCGCTCGGCGAAGACCGCGTTACGGGCGTCGAAGAAGGTGTCCTGGGCGGCCTTGAAGCGCGCCCACAGCTTGTCCTCGCTAGCCCGGTCGGCACGGCCACTGGCCTTCCAGCGCTGCATCAGGTCGCGGTAGGCGCGGGCGGTGGGCCCCCAGTCGGTGGAGTTCGACAGGGCCTCGGCCTCGGTAACGATGCGTTCCTTGTCGGCTCGCACGACCTCCCGCTGCTGGTCCAGGTTGGCGAAGTAGGCCTTGCGCCGCTTGGAGAAGGAATTGCGGGCCGCGGACATGCGCTTCCACAGGGCCTGTTCGGTGGGGCGGTCGGCCCGCGGGGCCTTCTTCCACTCCTCGATGAGCTGGAGCATCCGCTCGCCGCCGGACTTCCAGTGCGTGGTCTCCACCGCGACCCGCTCGGCCTCGGCGACGATCCGCTCCTTGATGTCGCGGGCCTGGCCACGGGCCTGTTCCTGAGCCTGCTTCTGCTCGACCTTGCGCTCCTCGGCCCGGTCGGTCAGCTTGTCCAAGCGCCGCATCAGCGAATCCAGGTCACCGACGGCGTTGGCGTCCGTGACCGAGGTGCGGAGCTTCTCGATGCTGGCCATCGCCGCGGAGGCGGACAGATCCGTGCTGCGCAGCCGCTTCTCCAGCAGCTCCACCTCGGTCACCAGAGAGTCGTACTTGCGCCGGAAGAAGGCCAGGGCCTCCGCCGGCGCACCCGCCTGCCACGATCCGACGACCCGTTCGCCTTCGCTTGTGCGCACATAGACCGTGCCGTCATCGTCTACGCGGCCCCAAGGGTCCGTGGTCACCGTGTCCTCCTGCTGTCATGAGCCCGGCCGGTTGGGGTCGGGTTCGGGTCGTCGCGGCGGTACCGCGCCTGTTCGTGATGGGAACCACCGTGCACAAGCACGATATCCATACGTTTCGGCGGACAACGACGCGCCGTGTTTCACCTAGCAGATCGAGAGTGCTGCTCTCGCTGTCATGCCGTCTGGCCGGGCGCGGCACCCGCTGAGAAATAGGCGCAGGTCGAGGGCTCCGGCTCACTCGACGACGGTGACCAATATGGCATTACCACGCGCTGTGGCAAAGAGCCTGGGCGCGGGCGGTGACCGAATGGTGATCAAAAGCGCTCGCTGCGGACTATTCGGTTCGCCGCCTCTCCCGAGGCTCGGTAGGCTCTGCACCTGAGGGTTTGCGTGCCCCCGCCGCGAACGGCCACGCCCTCAGTGCCAGTAGGAACCACAGGACAGGACGATATCCGCCGTGCTCATCGCCGCACTTCCCACCGGGCCCCTCGCCGCGAACTGCTATGTGCTCGCACCGGCCCCGGGCGGCGCATGCGTGATCGTCGACCCCGGGCAGGAGGCCACCCCGCAGGTGGCCAAAGCCCTTGCCGAGCACGACCTGACCCCCGCGGCGGTCCTGCTCACCCACGGACACTTCGACCACGTCTGGTCGGCGGCCGAACTCGGCGACCTCCACGACATCCCGGTGTATCTGCACGACGCGGACCGCGGCCTGCTCACCGAGCCCGCGGCCGGGGTCGACGCCGGCTTCGCCGCCCAGCTGCAGATGCTTCTGGGGCCGGGGCCCTACCCCGAGCCCGCCCAGCTGGTGGAGGTCGAGGACGGCCAGGCCCTCAGCCTCGCCGGTATGGAGTTCACGGTCGAGCACACCCCCGGCCACACCCCGGGATCGGTCGTCTACCTCACCGCGACGGAGGAGGGCGTTCCCGTCATGTTCGCCGGGGACCTGGTCTTCGCCGGATCCATCGGGCGCACCGATTTCCCCGGCGGCGACGGCACGGCCATGGCGCGCAGCCTCACCAAGACCGTGCTGGGCGGTTCCGACCAGACTCAGATCCTCCCGGGACACGGTCCCGCCACCTCGGTCGAGCGCGAGCGCGCCACCAATCCGTACCTGCGCGATATCGCCGGTTGACCCAGAGTCCGCACCGGCCCATCCCGCAGGAAGCACATGACCGTCCAGCAGTCCCCCAGCGTCGACCGACCCAGTGCGTGCACTCGGGCGCACGACGGACGAGATATCCGCACCGGGCCCGCCTAGGGCGGGTTCCGGTGGGTTCCACGCCGCCCTCCCCGGGTTCGGATCCGGGTGCGCACGGGCGGTGTGCACAGGACTGGCCCGTACCGATGCGCAGGTCGGGCACACTTGACAGGAAAAAGACGCTGAAGGAGAAGTTCGTTGATACGCACGCATGAGGCAGGTGCGTTGCGCGCCGAGCACGCTGGCGCGACCGTCGTTCTGGCCGGCTGGGTCGCCCGCCGCCGGGACCACGGCGGAGTGGTCTTCCTCGACCTGCGCGAGGCCTCCGGTGTGGCCCAGGTCGTCGTCCGCGAGGACGACCTCGCCCACGACCTGCGCGCCGAGTACTGCATCAAGGTCACCGGATCGGTCCGGGTCCGCCCGGAGGGCAACGAGAACCCCGAGATCCCCACGGGTGGCGTCGAGGTCGTCGCAGACGAGATCGAGGTGCTCAGCGAGGCGGCCCCGCTGCCCTTCCAGCTGGACAACGCAGCCGAGGTCTCCGAGGAGACCCGGCTGCGCTACCGCTACCTGGACATCCGCCGCGACGAGATGGCAGAGAACCTGCGGATCCGTTCCCAGGCGACCTACATCGCGCACGAGACCATGCGCGACCTCGGGTTCACGTACATCGAGACCCCGTACATGACCCGTTCCACGCCCGAGGGCGCCCGCGACTTCCTGGTCCCGGTCCGCCTCCAGCCGGGCCACTGGTACGCGCTTCCGCAGTCCCCGCAGCTGTTCAAGCAGCTGCTCATGGTCGGCGGCATGGAGCGCTACTACCAGCTGACCCGCTGCTTCCGCGACGAGGACCTGCGCGCCGACCGTCAGCCGGAGTTCACCCAGATCGACCTGGAGATGAGCTTCGTCGACGAGGAGGACATCTTCGCCGTCGGCGAGAAGCTCTTCACCCGCCTCCTCCGCGAGGTCAAGAACATCGAGTTGCCGGCCCAGTTCCCGCGGATGCGGTACGCGGAGGCCATGGACCGCTTCGGCTCCGACAAGCCCGACCTGCGTTTCGGCCAGGAACTCGTTGAGATGACCGAGTACTTCGCCGACACCACCTTCCGCGTGTTCAAGGCCCCCTACGTGGGGGCCGTGGTCATGCCGGGCGGTGCGGGGCAGTCCCGCAAGGAGCTCGACGCCTGGCAGGAGTGGGCGCGCTCGCGCGGGGCGAAGGGTCTGGCGTACGTGCTCGTCCAGGAGGACGGCACCCTGGGCGGCCCGGTCGCGAAGAACCTGACCGACGCCGAGCGTGACGGACTGACCGCCAAGGTCGGCGCGGAGCCGGGCGACGCGATCTTCTTCGCCGCGGGCAAGCGCACCGAGAGCCAGGAGCTGCTCGGCGCGGCCCGTCTGGAGATCGGCAAGCACGGCGGCCTGATCGACACCTCCCGCTGGGAGATCCTGTGGATCACGGACATGCCGCTCTTCGAGGAGGCCGACGAGGAGGGTGCCTGGAAGCCGGTGCACCACCCCTTCACCGCCCCCGCGGTCGCCGACGAGAACGACTTCCACGACCACCCGGGTACGACCAACTCGCGCGCGTTCGACCTCGTGCTCAACGGCTACGAGCTGGTGTCGGGTTCGATCCGTATCCACCGTGCCGAGATGCAGCAGCGCATCTTCGACACGATCGGCCTGAGCAAGGAGGAAGCGGAGTCGAAGTTCGGTTTCCTGCTGGAGGCCTTCAAATTCGGCCCGCCTCCGCACGGTGGCCTGGCCGTGGGCTGGGACCGCATCATCATGCTCCTGGCCGGTCAGCCGACCATCCGCGAGGTCATCGCCTTCCCGAAGACCGCTTCGGGCGGTGACCCGCTCACCGGTGCGCCGACGCCGATCACGGGCGAGCAGCGGGGCGAGGCGGGGATCGACGTGGACCCGTCGGCGGTGGAGGCCGAGAAGGCGGAGAAGGCCGCCAAGGCCGAAAAGGCTGCTAAGCCCGCGAAGGCTTAGCGGAGCCTACAGGGTTCAGCTTCCTGTCACGGGGCGGTACAGCGGGGCACCCGCGTACCGCCCCGTTTTCGTGTTTGGCTGGTGGGGTGCTGGGGCCTAGCTGTACTCAACCCCTGTGGTCAGTACACCTAGCGCTTGGTGGCACCGCAGCGTTGGCAGCAGATGTCCTCGTCGTCGGGGTTGCTGTGGGTACAGAGCCGACAGGTCCAGTTCCACGTGACTCCGCGGAGGAGGGTGCCTGTCGCGGGGCGGGCACGTTCAGGGGGCATCGTGAATCCTCGGGGTGTGCGGCGGGTTCTCGACTGACCAGTTCGGTGCCCGGGATGAAGGCGCTTTGAACGTGCCACATTCGGCCAGAAAGGGGAAAGTGGTGATTAACAGGTCAAATGCCCCGTCCGTAATAGTGAAGCGGACCGTTCGCGGATGCGATCGGGCCCGTCATCCCCTACCGTTGGGGGCGAATCACCCTCCCATACCGTGAATCGCACGTGTCTTGGAGTGAACACAGTGCATCAACGGGACCCGTTCCATTCCGGGTCGGGGTGGGATCGGAGTGCATTTCTGCGCAACCGAGTCACACGAGCGTAACGATTCGCGCCCTGGGGTCGGCAAGGATCTAGGAACGGATCCTGTCGGTACCCCGCCGCATTGTTGGACCATCAGTCTCCGTGTTCGACGAGGTGGCGCAGCCGACGGGGGCGGGCGCCGCAGTGCCCGCTCCGGCTTCCTACCCGGACCGGGACCGTCGCCGGACACTACAATGAGCCGAATCGGTACGTTCCAGGGGTGACCGCGCCTGTGCGCGGGTGTGACGTCCGAAACGACACGAGGATGAGTCATACGTGAACGGAAAACGCGCTTCAGGCGGTGGCTCCGAGGGCGCTCTCGCGGGGGCGTTCCGCCATGCACCCGAGCCCATGGCGGTCACGGGGGCCGATGGCGCGATCCAGCACGCCAACCACGCGTTCACCGAGCTCTTCGGCCGCGGAGCCGAGGAGCTCACCGGCAAGCCGTGGTTCGAACTCCTGGAGGCCAATGACGTCGAAACCGGATCTCGGGCCCACCGCGACGCGCTCGAAGGCCGCGGGCACCGGCGCTTCCGGCTGAGCCTGTCGGTTACCGACAAGTCATCCCGCCTGGCCGAGGTGGAACTGCGGCCGGTCTCGCCGGACCCCGAGGCGGCTGACAGTGACACGCCCGCGGACCACCACGCGCCGGAGGGACGTGCGGCTGCTGTCGTGCTGTTCCACGTGCTGTCCACCGAGGAGGCGGACCTGCGCGTCGTCGGTGATCTGCGCACCGACAACTCCGACTCCGTCCTGTGGAGCCTGGACCTCAGCAACGGCCGCCTGCGCGAGCTGTTCGGCCCGACCCCCTTGGGTTCCCTCCTCGCCGGGAACGACTGCGACCTCGAGGGCATCCTCGAGCGGATCCATCCGGACGACACCGCCCGGGTCCGCGACGCCATGTCGGCCTCCTTCTCCGGACGCGACTACGAACAGCGGTTCCGGGTCTTCGACCGCCTCGGCGACGAGCGCTCCCTGCACGTGCGCGCCCGGTACGTACCCGGCGCGCCCGACCGCCTCGTCGGGATCGTCGACGACGTCACGGAACACGTCCAACTGGTCCGCAGGCTCGCCGACCGGCGCCGAACCGAGGCTGAACACGGCCGCCTGGTTACCGAACTGTCCTCCAAACTCGTCTCGGCCACCACCGTCGACAAGGTCATGGACCTGCTCAGCGAGGAGTTCCTGCCGATCTTCGGCGGCACCCACGCCATAGCGCTGTACGTCGAGGACGGCCTGCTGCGCGCCTCGCCCAGCGCCAAGGGTCGCGGCAACGTCACCCGAATCGACGGGCGCCGCGCCGACGACACAGACTTCCCGATGGGCGCGGTCATCCAGGACAGGCAGCCCCGCTTCTTCGAGAGCCGCGCCGAGATCGTCAGCCGGTTTCCCGCCGCGGTCGACCTGATGCGCTCGGTCCGCGGCCAGGCCTGGGCCACGGTGCCGATCTTCGGCGACGGCAAGATCGCCCTCGGTGTGTGGCAGATGGTCTGGGACCGGCCCCACCACGCCAGCCGGGACGAACGCGCGCTCATGCTCACCTTCGCGGGGCTGGCCGGCCAGGCCCTCCAACGGATCAAGGCACAGCAGGCGGAGCTGGAGCTGGCCGACGCCGTCCAGCGCCGCATGCTGCCCCGGCAGGTGGCGAGCTTCCCCGACATGGACATCGCCACCAAGTACCTGCCCTCCCGAGCGGAGTGGCGGATCTGCGGCGACTTCTACGACGTCATCGAGCTGCCTGACAACAAGGTCGGGCTCCTGGTCGGCGACGTCCAGGGACACGGTGTCGAGGCGGCCGCGGCCATGGGACAGATTCGTGTGGCCTTCCGCGCCTACGCCACCAACCAGTCCGACCCCGGCGTGGTCCTGGGCGAGACCAACCGCCTGCTCACCGAGACCGGCGAGATCGTCTTCGCGACCTGCGGCTACTTGGTCGTGGACCGCGAGACCGGGGTCATGCAGGCTGCCTGGGCGGGCCAGCCGCCCGCCGTGCTCGCGGCCAAGGGCGCCTACGAGCTGTGGTCCCCCGAGACCGGCCCGCCCCTGGGGGTCCTCCCGGACACGGAGTACACCGTCACCACCCGGGTCTTGGCGCCGGGTACCACGCTGCTCCTGTGTTCGGACGGGCTCGTGGAGAGCTCCGACGTCACCATGCAGGACGGTCTGGCCCAGGTGGGCGAGGCGCTCGCCGAATATGGGGACACCCCCAAGGCGGCCGCGCACGTCCTCGCAGAGATGGCCCCCGCGGGACGCGGCGACGACATCGCCCTGCTGGTCACCCGCATGATCCCGAGAGCGGTGCCCCCGCCGGAACAGGCCGCGAGCCCCGAGAACCTGTCCGTCGGGTCCGCCGACCGCCACGAGGGCTGACTTCGGGGCAGGGTCCGCGAACGTCCCCGGTCTCACCTACCCTGGGTGCGTGTCCGAAACACTGTTCGACGATGCCGGGGCCGAAGCCGCCAAGGGACAGGAGCCGCTGGCCGTGCGTATGCGGCCGCGCTCCCTGGACGAGGTCGTGGGCCAGAGCCACCTCCTGGGCGAGGGCAGTCCGCTGCGCCGCCTGGTCGAGGACGACGCGCCCATGTCCGTGTTCCTGTGGGGTCCCCCCGGGACGGGCAAGACCACCCTCGCCACCGTCGTCAGCCGGGTCACCCAGCGCCGGTTCGTGGAACTGTCCGCGGTCAACGCCGGGGTCAAGGACGTCCGTGCGGTCGTGGACGAGGCGAAGCGGCGCATGGGTATGAACGGCACCCGCACGCTGCTCTTCGTCGACGAGGTGCACCGCTTCAACAAGACCCAGCAGGACGCCCTGCTGCCCGCGGTGGAGAACCGCTGGGTGAGCTTCATCGGAGCCACCACCGAGAACCCGTTCTTCTCCGTGGTCAGCCCGCTGCTCTCCCGTTCCCTGCTGCTGTCGCTGGAATCCCTCGACGACACCGACATCCACGCCTTGGTGAACCGCGCGCTGACCGAGGAACGCGGGCTGGACGGCCGCTACACGCTCACGGAGGAGGGCGCCGACCACCTCGTCCGGCTGGCCGGGGGAGACGGACGCCGCTCCCTCACCTACCTGGAGGCCGCCGCGCTCGTCTCCGGGGCTCCGGCGAAAGACCCCGTGGAGATCACCGCAGAAGACGTCGAGCGGGCGGTCGACCGCCACGCCGTGCGCTACGACCGCTCCGGCGACCAGCACTACGATGTCATCAGCGCGTTCATCAAGAGCATGCGGGGCTCGGACCCCGACGCCGCCCTACACTACCTGGCCCGCATGGTTGAGGCGGGGGAGGACCCGCGCTTCATCGCTCGGCGCCTGGTCGTACACGCCAGCGAGGATGTCGGCATGGCCGACCCCACCGCCTTGCAGACCGCCGTCGCGGCCGCGCAGGCGGTGGAGCTCATCGGTATGCCCGAGGCCCGGATCAACCTGGCGCAGGCCGTCATCCACATCAGCCTCGCCCCGAAATCCAACGCGGTGATCGCCGCGATCGGCGAGGCCATGGCCGACGTGCGCGCGGGCAACGCGGGACCGGTCCCGGCACACCTGCGCGACGGCCACTACAAGGGCGCGGCCGACCTCGGGCACGGGAAGGGCTACCGCTATGCCCACGACTTCCCCGGCGGGGTCGCCCCGCAGCAGCACGCCCCCGAAGGGCTCACTGAACGCGAGTACTACCGCCCGACCCAGCACGGCACCGAGCGGCGCTTGTCCGAGGTCCTCCAGAAGATCAAGAGCGTCCTCAAGGGCGGCGGGTAGGCTCCCGCCCCTGGGATCCGTGCACAGCCGTCACCCCGAGCCGCCCCGCTCCTGAGCGGCCCCGACAACCGGGAGCCAGCCCCGCCCGCATGGCCGGGGTCAGTCCGCGAACAGCTCGGTGACCTCCACGACCTCGCGAGGGCCTTCGTCGTCCTGGTCCTCAGCGAAGGTGATCTCGACGATCATCACCGGACCCCAGCTCAGGTAATCGACGAAGTCGCTCCCGCTCAGGTCCCAGGTGCCGCGCCCGTCCTCGTCCAGGAAGACGTGCTCGGGGGCGGCACAGAACTTGGCGCACTTCACCTCGGCGTCCGGAAGGATGACGGCCTCGGCCTCGTCGCCGTCCTCATCCCACTGTTCGGCCCAGGCGTCGTGGCTGGGGATCCCCTGGTTGCGCGGGATGTCGTCGTCCCGGTCGACCGGGGTGTACACCCAGGCGCGCTCCTCCTCGTTTTCCTCGACGTCCTCCGGGTCGTCCTGCTCAGCGGGATCGAACCGCACGATCAGGGTGTTGGGCTCCTCGTCCGCCTCTTCCGCCTCGGCGGCGCCCTCGTCATCGGAGTCGTCGTCCTCCTCGGCGGCCACCGGACCGGCCTCGGCGCTGCCGCCGGTGATCTGGGTGATGCCCCAGACGCCTCCGCCGATGAGCACGACCGCCACCGTGACGGCCCCCGCCACGAAGAGCGTCCGGGTGGGACGGCGGTTGGACATGCGCCCTTCCAACCGGATCACCTCGGGTACCCGGGCGGGCGGCTCCACCGCGTGCCACTCGCGTTCGAGGATCCGGCCGATCTCCTCGCGGTTACCGGACGCCGGTTCCGCGCCCTCCGCGGTGTTCTCGGCCTGCCAGACGGCGATGACCGCACCGATCACCTCGCGCAGACTCGGCCGCCGGTCCGGGTTCGGATCCAGGGCGCGCCCCACGACCGGGCGCAGGCCCTTCGGCAGGCCGTCCAGATCGAAGTCTCCCGAGGCCACGCGCTGCGCGATCTCCTCGGGCTCCCCGGGGCCGAAGGGCAGGCGTCCGGTTCCGGCGAAGGCCACGATGGCGCCCCAGGCGAACACGTCGGCCACGGGTGTGGCGATCCCGCCCCGGTAGCGCTCCGGGCTCAACCAGGTGGCGCCTGAGCCGCGCAGCCGCTCGGAATCCCCGGCGATGGCGCAGTCCATGATGTGCGGTCCGTGCGATTCCAGGAGGATCTCGCTGGGGCGCAGCGAACCGTGCGCCACCCCGCGTGCGTGCAGGGCGGACAGCCCTTCGGCCAGCCCGGTGCTCAGCGCGATCAGCTTGCCCACACCGAGACCGCCCCGTTTGGTCACGTAGTGGGAGAGGCGCTGGCCGGCCAGGTAGGGCATGGACAGCCACGGGGGGTTGGCGTCAGCGTCGAAGGTCAGGGGGGTGACCACGCGGTGGGGGTCGACCGCGGCCAGGTTCCGGAGCCGCTGGCCGAGGGCCGGATAGATGTCGGGTGACTCCAGCTCGGGGGACTTGAGTGTCTTCACCGCGACCAGGCGGTCCTCTGAGGTGGGGGACCCGGTGTCCACGGCCGCGTAGACGGTACCGGTGGACCCCTGGCCCAGCCGTCCGAGGACGAGGTAGGGCCCGATCCGTGCCGGGTCGTCCGGGTAGAGGGGTGCCAGGTCCGGTGGTACCAGTACGGAGATCTCTCGGGGAGAACGAGGGCTCATGGGTGTCCTGTCGGTGCTTCTGGGGCCAGCGATCGGATTCTGGGGTCGCGGTGTCCCGACATCGTAGTGAAGATCCCGCTCTGTAGTTATTCTCGCCGAAGATCTCCGCTTTCGTCGATGCCCGGGGCCTCCACCGGCCATCACGGAATGGGGGCTCTTCGGATACGTGACCGCTTCCATCCGTTGCCACACCGTGGTGTCTCCCCGCGCCCCGCCGGTGGACGCGATAGGGTCGTCCGAAACCGTCCCCCGACCCGCATGGGCGGGGTGGCGAACACGGCTCGGGAGTCCCGACCCGGCGCAGTCGCTGGCCCCCCGTACCCACTCTCGGTACCCGGTGCGTGCCCGCGCGCGCCGAGACCGTTCGTACACCCTCGAAGCAACCCTCTATCTGCCTACGGAGCCTTCATGCTGACCGGAGGAGAGGTCGCCGCGCTCGTCGCCGCGGTGGTCTGGGCGGTGCTGGCCACGTTCCTGTGCGTGGCGCTCGTCAAACTGATCAAGCTCATCAACGCGACCACCAAGGTCGTCTCGGAACTGGGGGAGCGGACCCCGCCACTGCTGGACGACGTCTCCTCCACGGTGGAGCGCACCAACACCTCGCTGGAGCGAGTCGAGGAGATCACCGCCAACGTGCAGGCCTCCTCGGAGGACGTCTCCACCATGACCGCGCTCACCCGCTCGGTGTTCACCGGGCCGCTGGTGAAGGTCGCCTCGTTCTCCTACGCGATCCGGCAGGTCTTGGGGCGCCGCAAGGCCCTGGCCGTGATGCGTGGCCGCAAGCGGAAGGCGGAGCGGTGATCGGTCGACTGTTCTACCTCGCCGCGGGAGCCGCTGTCGGCGGCTACGTGGTCCACCGCGTGAACCGGGCCCGCAACGCCCTGACCCCCGGCGGTATCGCCGACCGGGTCGAGGGCCGGGTCTCGGAGTACCGAGGCGCACTCCAAGAGCTCAACGAGGACCTCGCGGAGGCCGTCCGCCAAGAGGAGGCGGAGATGTTGCGCAATTACGCGCCCAAGCACCGTGGCCTGCGCGCCGCCGGTGACGCGCCGGAAGAGCTCCAGGGACGCGGGTAACCACCCCGTTTCCGGCCCCGCGGTAGCGGCGGAGCTCTGGGGGCGGGGAACGGGAGCGGGCTGCGCGGGAAGGTTCGACTTGCTGACAGAGTAAGCCTCTGGTATGGGGCCACTTCTGTAGGCTGGTTGGTCCGACCACAGAGGGAGGACAGCCATGTACCCGCCTCAGCCCCCGAACGGTCCCGACGAGGGTGGACACCACCAGTACCCGTCCAGCCAGCCCGGTCCGTACGGGGAGCAGCCCTACGGTGGTCAACCAGAGCAACCCCAGCCCTACGGTGCCCCGCCCGGTCCGGCCGGGCCCTATGGTGGTCATCCGGATCCTTACGGTGCCCCGCCGGACCCTTACGGTGCTCCGTCCGGCCCCCAGAGCGGCTCCCAGGAACCCGCAAGGATGCCCGGTACGGCCATCGCCGTCCGGGTGCTCATGTTCATCGGCGGCGTCTTCGGGCTGCTGTTCGGCGGCCTCTTCCTGCTCTCGGGCATCTTCCTCACGGGCGACAACGAGGTCACCCGTGAGTTCGCGGAGGTGTCGTCGGAGATGGGTATGGCCGTGAGCGCGGCGGAGGTCGCCGGAGTCCTCATGGTTCTCGGGACCGTCACCTTGGCCTACGGGCTCCTCTCTACCGCGCTTGCCTCGTTCATGGGGCGCCGCAGCCCGGTGGTCCTGTGGCTGATCGTCGCCTTCCACGTCCTGGCCGCCCTGACCCTGGTCTTCTCCATGGTCGGTGCGGGAGACGTCTTCTCCTTGATCCCGTCCTTGATCCCGTTCCTCTTCGCGGTCGGCATGATCATCATGATGGTGCTCCCGGTCACGCGGGCCTACTACCAGAAACCGCCGGCCAACCCCTACGTCGCCTACTGACGGACGGGGCGCCGTAGCGCCGAGGGGCCGGTCACCGGCCCCTCCGCCGCGCCCAACGGGAAGGAACAACACGGTTAGTCCTTTTTCGGGTGCTCTCTGTAGAGTCTGCGACGGCAGATTCCAACCGGCACCCGTGAGAGGTACGCCATGCACCCCTCTAGCCAGCCCGACCCCCAGCAGGGCGGATACGGCTACCCCCGGCCCCCCGTGTCACCGGGGGGTCCACCAGCCCCGATGATGCCGCACGACGACACCGTCCCCGGTCAGGCCACCACGGTCCGGGTCCTGATGTTCATCGGTGGCCCCATCGGCATCGTGGTCGGCTTGGTCATCGGGTTCATCGCCCTGCTCGGCTTCGGTACCGGCCAGCTCGTCGAAGGGCTGAACGAGGGAGACGCCGATAGCGGCGCCTTCAGCTTCCTGGCAGGGGCCGTCGGCCTCTTCGCGTTGATCCCCTTCGTCTACGGCTTCGCCTCAACCCTGCTCGCCGCTCTCATGGGCCGGCGCAAGAAGGGGATCTACTGGGGGACCGTCGCTTTCAACATCGCGGCCGCCCTGTTCCTGGTGCTCTTCGTGATCTCCGGTGACTACCTCATGCTGGTCCCGCTGGCCTTCCACACGACGATGGCCGCGCTGATGTTCGTCCCGAGGGTCCGGGTGTTCTACGGGGTCTGACCACCCTCGCCGCACCGGGCTGACCCGGTCAGCCCGGTGCACGGAGGGGCCGGTCATCGCCCGGACCGGGCCGTTAGCGGGGATCCGTCGGCGGCCAGCGGCGATAACCTGGAAAAAACCGGGCCGCCGCCCTTGTCCCCTCCGGGAACGGGTCGTCCGGCGGCCACGACAAACCATGCGCGCAGGCGTGGCGGTTCCCTCTACGATGGGCCCCTATCGACCACGCGTGACCACGGTCCCACCCAGGGACAACCCGTCGCTCAGGGCGGCGGAGCCAAGCACAGGAGGGCATCAATGGAGACGGCAGAGATCGCGCGCCGCTTCCTCAGTTTCTTCGAGAAGAACGGACACACCGTGGTGCCCTCGGCAAGCCTGATCGCCGAGGATCCCACGCTGCTGCTGGTGCCCGCAGGCATGGTCCCCTTCAAGCCCTACTTCCTGGGTCAGCGCACGCCCGCCTACGACACCGCCACCAGCGTCCAGAAGTGCATCAGGACCAAGGACATCGAGGAGGTCGGCCAGACCTCCCGGCACCTCACCTTCTTCCAGATGCTGGGCAACTTCTCCTTCGGCGACTACTTCAAGGAGAAGGCGATCCCGCTGGCCTGGGAGCTCATCACCACCCCCGTGGAGGACGGCGGCTTCGGGATCGACCCCGAGAAACTGTGGGTGACCGTCTACCTCGACGACGACGAGGCCGCTGCCATCTGGCGGGACAAGGTCGGGGTCCGGCCCGAGCGCATCCAGCGCATGGGCATGGAGGAGAACTACTGGGACATGGGCGTGCCCGGCCCCTGCGGTCCCTGCTCCGAGATCTTCTACGACCGCGGCCCCGAGTACGGGGTGGAGGGCGGTCCCGAGGCGGACGAGAACCGCTACATCGAGATCTGGAACCTCGTCTTCATGCAGTACGAGCGGGGTGAGGGGTCGGGCAAGGACTACCCGATCCTCGGGGACCTGCCCAAGCAGAACATCGACACCGGCCTGGGCCTGGAAAGGCTGGCGGCCGTCCTGCAGGGTGTCGACAACATCTACGAGACCGACATCATCGGCCGCGTGCTGCACCGCGCCGCCGAGCTGACCGGGACCACCTACGGTGACAGCCACGAGAACGACGTGATGCTCCGCGTGGTAGCCGACCACGTGCGCAGCGCCGTCATGCTCGTCGGCGACGGCGTCAAGCCCGGCAACGAGAAGGCCGGATACGTCCTGCGCCGCATCCTGCGCCGCTCGATCCGGAACCTGCGCCTGCTCTCGGGCACCGATGCCTTCTTCCTGCACGAGCTGACCGAGGTCAGCGTCGACGCGATGAAGGACATCTACCCGGACCTGTCGGACAAGGCCGACGTCATCCACGGCGTGATCGACAACGAGGAGCGCAACTTCGCGGACACCCTCCGGGCGGGCACCACGCTCTTCGGCCGGGCGGCCGAGCGCACGCGTGCCGCGGGCGGCACCGTCTTCTCCGGTGCGGACGCCTTCCAGCTCCACGACACCTACGGCTTCCCCATCGACCTCACCCTGGAGATGGCCGCCGAACAGGGCCTGAGCGTGGACGAGGGTTCCTTCCGCGAGCTCATGCAGCGCCAGAAGGACACCGCGAAGGCCGACGCCAAGGCCAAGAAGCTCGGCAACGCGGACCTCTCCCTCTACTCCCAGATGCAGGAGAAGGCGGGCGACACCGAGTTCCTCGGTTACACCGACTCCGAGAGCGAGTCGCACGTCAAGGGCATCGTCGTGGACGGTTCCGGTGTCCCGGCCGCGCGTGCGGGAGACCGTGTCGAAATCGTCCTGGACCGCACCCCCTTCTACGGTGAGAGCGGTGGACAGCTCGCCGACACCGGGACCCTGACCGTGGACGGGCGAGGGGTGGTGGACGTCGAGGACGTCCAGAAGCCGCTCCCGGGCCTGTTCGTGCACCGGGGCAGCGTGCGCTCGGGAGAGGTCGTGCTGGACGACGCCGTGCACGCGGAGATCGACACCGGACGACGCCGGGCGATCGAACGGTCCCACTCGGCCACCCACCTCATCCACTCCGCGCTGCGCAACGCGATCGGCCCCTCCACGGGTCAGGCGGGTTCGGAGAACCGCCCCGGCCAGCTGCGCTTCGACTTCACCGCGGACAGCGCGCTCGGCGGTGAGCGCCTGGCCGAGGTCGAGGAGGAGGTCAACACCGTCCTCGCCGGCGACATCGCGGTCCAGACCGAGGAGAAGAGCCTGGACGAGGCGCTCCAGATGGGTGCGCTGGCCATGTTCGGGGAGAAGTACGGCGACCGTGTACGCGTTGTGGAGATGAGTGACTACTCGGTCGAACTGTGCGGTGGCACGCACGTCGGTTCCACCGCGAAGCTCGGCATCGTCAAGCTGTTGGGGGAGTCCTCCATCGGCTCCGGTGTGCGCCGTGTCGAAGCGGCCGTCGGTGCGGACGCCTTCAAGCGCCTGTCCAAAGAGTCGGCCCTGGTCGGCCAGCTCTCCGAGCAGCTCAAGACGCCCCGCGAGGAGCTCCCTGAGCGGATCGACTCCATGGTCTCCCGGCTGCGGGCCGCGGAGAAGGAGATCGAGAAGCTGCGCGCCGCACAGGTGCTCCAGGCCGCGGGGGAGATCGCCGCGGGTGCGCGCCGCCACGGCTCCGCCCTCGTGGTGGCCACCGAGGCACCGGAGGGCGCCAGCGGCGACGATCTGCGCAAGCTGGTGCTGGACGTACGCGGGCGCCTCGGTGAGGACGAGCCCGTGGTAGTGGCGATGACCGCCGTGCCCAAGGACCGCCCGGTCGTGGTGATCGCCGCGAACAAGGCGGCGCAGAAGGAAGGGATCAAGGCCGGCGAGCTCGTGGGCGTGGCCGCCAAGGCCCTCGGCGGTGGTGGCGGCGGCAAGCCGGACATCGCCCAAGGCGGCGGCAGCGACGCGGGCAAGGTCGGCGAGGCCCTTCGCGCAGTGGAGGCGCGCGTCGCGGGCGCCTAGGGGTGTCCCGTGCGGCTGGCCGGAGGGCCCGCGTGGTAGCCGCAGAAGCGGTCCTTCTCTGCAGGGCGGCCCCTGTGAACAGCGGTGCCCTGTCAACGTCGGGGACGGAACCGGCAGGTTCCGCCCCCGACGAGGCCGTGTGGTGGTACCCCTCACATTCGGCGGCCGTTTCGGTGCCTCCCGACCGCCTGGGAAGGCTCCGCGGCCGCGGGGGCACCGCTTCTGTCCCGCGGTCGCGAACTGGGCTTCAGCCGCGGTGCCGTGGCCGGACGTTCCGGTGGCAGGGGTGGTCCGGTGACGCGGGTGGACGAAACGGACGAAACCCTGCCTGCCCCAGGTCGTGACCTCCGTGACTTACACTCAGACGGTACGTGTTCGCCCCGGACCCCGTCGTTACAGCCCGACGTGAGGCACTGAGTCCGGTCGGAGTGGTTCAGAGGGCGACTGCCAGGGGTGCGGCTGCGCACCGCCATCGAATCGGGCATACTGTGGCGCGTTGCAGCCGATTCCCCAGGCTGCCTGCGCGGCCATACCCGCGATCCCGCAGATGAACAGGACCACCGTGTTGAGGATTTCCCAGCAGCGGTGCTGTGCCGTCGACGGCACAGCTCGCCTGAGCACCGCCCCCACCCCCGGGGAGGCGTCCTCGTGAGGCAAGGTGCACGCCTGGCGGTAGACCCGGGCAACGCGCGTATCGGGGTCGCCGCGAGCGACCCGAGCGGTATGCTCGCAAGCCCCGTCGAGACGGTCGCGCGCGGGAAGGGCGATGTCCAGCGCATCGCCCTCCTCGTCCTGGAGAAGGAGGCCCGCGAGGTCGTTGTGGGTTACCCTGCTTCACTGTCCGGCAAAGAGGGCCCGGCGGCCCGGTCCGCTCGCGAGTTCGCGAACACTTTGGCCCGACACCTTGACCCCGTCCCCGTCAGGCTCGTGGACGAACGACTCACTACGGTGACCGCCCAGGGTCAGCTGCTCTCCGGCGCCTCCTTCGGGAAGAAGGGCGCCAAGGGCGGTCGGGCCCGCCGCTCCGTCATTGACCAGGCGGCGGCCACCGTGCTCTTGCAGAGTGCCTTGGACCAGGAACGGTCAACAGGCCATCCCCCGGGCGAGATCGTCCGTGCCAGCCAGGGAGATTCATGACTGACAGGGATGACTACCCCGCTAATCCCTACCGTGGCCGCGCCCGCCGTGGAAGTGGTGACGACTACGATCCGCTGAGCGACCCCCTGCCCGCGCAGCCTCCTTCGCGTGGCCGCCGGGCTCGTCCGGAACCGCCGACGGAGTACTGGGCCGACCCTTCAGCCAGCGGCGAGTTCCGGCACACCGGGCCCCCCTCCGGTGAGTTCCGCACACCCCGGTACGCCTCCCCGGCGGCGGGGGACTACAGCGAGCTCTACCCGTCCGACCCCCAGCCCAGGCCCCAGCCCGGGCGCCGTCGCAGGGCGCAGCCGCCCGAGGGTGAGGCCCCGTGGAGCGGCGAGCAGCCGACGGTAGCGCCCCGACGCTTCGGAGCCGTCGACGCCGTGCGCGGCAGCCGGGCCGCCCGCGGCGGCGGAGACCAGGGTTACGAGCCGGGATTCCCGTCGGACACCGGGAGCCACCAGCGCCCCGCGGCGGACCCGACCCAGGACGCCCTCGCCGCCTTGGCCGACTTGGGCGGCTCTCCCGGCGGAACCGCCGACGCCGGGGACCGGGGAGGGTCCGGGCACGGTCCCGTCGGCGCGGTGCCTCCTGAAGAACCGCCGCGCAGGCCGCGGCGTGCGCGCGCCGAGGAGCCCGAGCAGGAGCGGTCGCCCTTCTGGGGCGATAACCCCGGTGAGCCCACACCCGCCTTCCTCGCGGACACTCCCGACGACGAGCCCAAGGGCCGCCGTGCCCGGCGCAAGCGGGCGAAGCAGGCGGAGGCGGAAGCGGATGCGGAGGCCGCCCGCGACACGGGCTCCTTCGCCGCCCCGGAGCAGGAGGAGCCGGGCGGTCGCCGCGGCCGTCGCCGGGCTCGCCGCGCTGCTGAGGACGAGCCCCGTGACACCGGGGCCTTCGCCGCTGCTCCCGCGGGCCTGCCGGAGGAGGAGCCGGCCGGCAGCGGAGCGTCCGCGCTTCCCGAGGACGACGAGCCCGTGGGCCGCCGCAGCCGTCGACGCAGCCGTCGACGCAGCCGTCGTGCCGAGCCCGAGCCCGAGCCGAAGCCCGAGGTCGAGGACACCTTCGACGAGGGCGCCGAAGGGGAGGACGAGGACGAGGACGACTATGAGGAAGAGCGGCTCGAGGACATCGCGGCCGCCTACGGCAACAGCCGCGCCAACCGCAAGCGGGCCAAGAAGGCGAAGGCCGCGCAGGCCGCCCGCCGCTCGGGGGGAAGGTCAAAGAAGCGCAAGCGCAAGGGCCCGATGATCCTGCTTGCCTTGGTTCTGATGCTGGTGATCGCCAGCGGCGGCTTCGGCGTCATGCGCACCTTCGTGTTCCCTCCGGACTTCGACGGCGAGGGGGATGGCGAGGTAGTCGTCACCATCGAGGAGGGCCAGAGCGGCACCTCCGTCGCCCAGAGCCTCGTCGACGAGGGCGTGGTGGCCAGCGTCCGCTCCTTCACCAACGCGCTCAGCGCACTGCCCGACGAGGAGGGGGGCGACGGCCTGGTGCCCGGCACGTACTCCCTCGCCGAGGGCATGAGCGGTGAGCACGCCGTCGCCGCGCTCTTCGACTCGGACAACCGCCTCGGGGGCCGGGTCACCCTCCGCGAGGGCCTGCGCGGCTCCCAGATCCTCCAGGAACTGGCCGACAGCACGGGCGTCCCCGTCGAGGAGTTCCAAGAGGCCTACGCGCAGACGGACGACCTCGGCCTGCCCGGCTACGCGACCGAAGGCCCGGAGGGGTACCTCTTCCCGGCCACGTACAGCTTCGAGCCCGACACCGAGCCCATCGCCATGCTGCGGACGATGGTCACCCAGTACGAGCAGATCGCGGAGGAGGCCGACCTCGAGGGCCGGGCCGCCGAACTCGGCTACGACCCCAACGAGGCCATGGCGATCGCCTCCATCGTCCAGGCCGAGAGCGGTGACGTCGACGATATGGCCAAGGTGTCCCGGGTGGTCCACAACCGCCTGGACATCGACATGCCGCTCCAGATGGACAGCACCTGCTTCTACGCCATCGGGGAGTACGGCATCGCGCTCGACAACGACCAGTTGGCCGCCTGCGAGGAGGACACGAGCGGGTTCGACACCTACCACCAGACCGGTCTCGTCCCCGGGCCGTTCGTGGCCCCGGGCGAGGACGCCATCGAGGCTGCCCTTGACCCTGAGGAGGGCGACTGGCTGTACTTCGTGGCCACCGACCCGGAGAACGGCGTCACCGAGTTCACCGACAGCCACGACGAGTTCGAGATCCTCAAGGAGCGCTTCCAGGAGAACTGGGGTGGCGGAGAGGGAGCCGAGGAGGGCGGCGAATGACGCGTGCCGCGGTCCTGGGCTCGCCGGTGGCCCACTCCCTCTCGCCGGTCCTGCACTCCGCCGCCTATGCCGCGATGGGGCTGGAGGGCTGGTCCTACGACCGGTTCGAGTGCGAGGAGGAAGGGCTCGCTCCCTTCCTCGGCGAGTTGGCCGCCGACTGGGCGGGGCTGTCCCTGACGATGCCGCTCAAACGGCGGGCCATGGAGCTCGCGGACGAGGTCACCGACCTTGCTGTCGCGGTCGGCGGGGCCAACACCCTGGTCCGTAGCGGCACGGGCTGGGCCGCGCACAACACGGACGTGGCCGGGATCGCCAGGGCTCTGACCGAGGCGGGGATCGGTGCTCCGCGCAGCGCGGCGGTGCTCGGTGCGGGGGCCACGGCCGCCTCCGCCCTGGCCGCCCTACGGGAGCTGGGTACGGTCTCTCCGGTCACCGTCCTGGCACGGAACACCGCGCGCACGGGCGATGTCTCGGCGGCGGCAGAACGCATGGGCCACCCCCTCGCGGTGGCCCCCTTGGCGGAGGCCGACCACTACCTGGACGTGGACTTGCTGGTCTCCACCCTGCCCTCGGGGGCTGCGGACGGGTTCGCGGACCGGCTCGCGGCATCCCGGGCCGACCTGTTCGACGTGATCTACGCCCCATGGCCGACCCGGGCGGCCGAGGCCGTCGCGGCCAGGGGAGGGCGCGTGGTCGGCGGCTTTCCGATGCTGCTGCACCAGGCTGTCGCCCAGGTCAGGCTGATGACGGGAGTCGAGGACGTCCCGGTTGGAGCCATGCGGGCCGCGGGTGAGGCCGAGCTCGCCCGGCGTTCCGCGTCGACCGGGGTCTGACCCTGAGGCCTCGGTGGTTCGACGACCGCGGGGCCCTGCTATATTGGACGTAATCGACTTGGTCCGGTGTGTACGACACGCCGGAGCCGCAAGCGGAGATGATCCTCCCACCTACCGGGCCTCGCCCGCGTGGGTTCCGGTCAGACGATGGGCCTGCCGCGCCCGTGTTCGTCGGACACCCGTGTACGGGTTGCCCGGCGCAGCGCGCGGACATGCTGTCGTGAACATCCGGTCGGATCGCCCCGCTTGCAGACGCTGGCGGGGTTTTCGCTTTTTGGTGGGACCCCGAAGCGGGCGGGTGGCCTGAACATGCACGGGCGACCCGGTCGAACAGGTCGCCCACCATACGGTGGGCGACCGGTCCCAGGTAATCCGAGAAAGCTAGGGAGGGGTCTCATCAGCGCCGAGCCCCGCATCAATGACCGTATCCGGGTGCCCGAGGTCCGACTTGTCGGACCCGACGGTGAGCAGGTCGGAATCGTCTCCGTGCAGGACGCACTGCGTCTGGCACGGGAGGCAGACCTCGACCTTGTCGAGGTCGCGCCGACCGCGCGCCCGCCGGTCGCCAGGCTGATGGACTACGGCAAGTTCAAGTACGAGTCCGCGGTCAAGGCCCGTGAGTCGCGCAAGAACCAGTCGAACACGATCATCAAGGAGATCAAGCTCCGCCCGAAGATCGATCCGCACGACTACGAGACCAAGAAGGGTCACGTCGTTCGGTTCCTCAAGAGCGGGGACAAGGTCAAGGTGACGATCATGTTCCGTGGTCGCGAGCAGTCCCGCCCCGAACTCGGGCGTCGGCTGCTGGCACGTCTGGCCGAGGACGTTCAGGACCTTGGCGCGGTCGAGTCCCAGCCCAAGCAGGACGGTCGCAACATGGTCATGGTGATCGGCCCGCACAAGCGGCGTTCCGAGCACAAGGCCGAGGCCCGTGCCGCGGCGGGGGACAAGTCCCGCCGTGCAGAGCGCGACCAGGCGTAGGGCGCCAGGGGAAGTCCCCCACCGCCCGGCCGCGCGGAAGATGCGAACCGGGCGGTGGGGAGGGCTGTGCGCGAACGGTCCGTGATGCACCGGCGTGCAACGCAGATCCCCGCCGTAGCGGCGGAACAACCGCGGTATCCGTCCAGTACGGGTGCCGCGCCGACGGAGTAGGAGACGACGGCGACATGCCGAAGAACAAGTCCCACAGTGGAGCCAAGGACCGTTTCAAGGTCACCGGTTCCGGCAAGATCATGCGCCGCCGTGCCAACAAGAACCACATCCTTGAGCACAAGACCTCGAAGCGTAAGCGCAGGCTGAGCAACGAGGCCGAGCTCTCTCCGGCCGACACCAAGAACATCAAGAAGCTCCTGGGCAACTAGCACCAGAGAGACTTCCCGTCCTCCCCGGCCCGCCCGTGCGCCCGACCAGGTCGGCGCGCTGAGGCGCCCGGAGGACACCCACCTGAAGCGAACACGGACCGCCGGGCCAGTCCTGGTCGGACCGGTCGGCGCGCCGTGCGCGCCGGAAGAACCAACGAGGGAGTCACTGTGGCACGCGTGAAGCGGGCTCTCAACGCCAAGAAGAAGCGCAAGGTCGTTCTCGACCGGGCCAGTGGTTACCGCGGGCAGCGCTCGCGTCTGTACCGCAAGGCCAAGGAGCAGATGCTCCACTCGATGACCTACTCCTACCGGGACCGCAAGGACCGGAAGGGGCAGTTCCGTCGCCTGTGGATCCAGCGCATCAACGCCGCCTCCCGCGCTCACGGCCTGACCTACAACCGTCTCATCCAGGGTCTTAAGCTGGCCGAGATCGAGGTCGACCGTCGCATGCTGGCCGAGCTGGCCGTCAACGACGAGGCCGCGTTCGCCGCGCTCGTGGAGAGGGCCAAGCAGGCCCTCCCCACCTCCGCCGCGGCCTAGCAGGCAGAGACACAGACAGGTAGCGATGGCGAGCCACGAGTTCACGAGTGTCCGGTCACCCAGGATCAAGGGGGTTCGGCGGCTCGCCAAGCGCACCTTCCGCCAGCGTGAGCGGCGCTTCCTCGCGGAGGGGCCGCAGGCTGTGCGGGAGGCACTGGCCGCCGTCAACGGCGGCGATGGGCGGTCCCCCTATAGAGGGGCCGCCCACGGTGTTGTCGAGGTCTACGCCACGGCTGAGGCCATGCAGCGGCACATCGACCTGATGGACGCCGCCCACACTGCGGATGTGCCCACCCACCGGGTCAGTCTCGACGTCATGTCCGAACTGGCGCAGACCATCACCCCTCAGGGGGTCATCGCGGTCTGCGAGTTCGTCGACGTGCCCTTGGAGAGCGCGCACGACGTGCGTCTGGCCGTCGTCCTCTCCCACGTGCGCGACCCCGGCAACGCCGGAACGGTCATGCGCACCGCCGACGCGGCCGGTGCCGACGTCGTCATCTTCACCGACGCCTCGGTGGACCCCTACAACGGCAAGTGCGTGCGGGCCTCCGCCGGAAGCCTGTTCCACCTGCCGGTAGTGGTGGGCGCACCTGTCTCCCGCGCGGTGGACTTCCTGCAGGGGACCGGAGCCCGGGTCTGGGCGGCCGACGGCGGCGGCGACCGCGATCTGCACCAGGTAGCCGACGACGGTGGTCTGGACGGCCCGGTCGGCTGGGTCTTCGGCAACGAAGCCTGGGGGCTGCCGGAGGAGATCGTCCGGCTCACTGACGGCGCGGTCAGTGTTCCCATCTACGGCGGGGCCGAAAGCCTGAATCTGGCCACGGCTGCGGCCGTCTGTCTGTACACGACGGCGCGGCAGCAGCGCAGTGCCTGAGAGGCCGTTCCGGACCGGTCACGCGTGGCTGGACAACGGCTGGACCAAGTCACAATGGTGACCCCCGGTAATCGAACCACCCTTGAGCGGGGGTGTAGGATCGGCCGGTATGTACGCTCGGTAACAGGTTGTCTGAACCATCCAAAATGCACGTGCACGGGCCCCGAGTGTCGGTAGGGTCGGGCCATCACCACGGTGGTTCATGCGCATCTCGCTAGGCCATCCCCAGGCGACCCGCGTCACGGGTAGGAGGGTGCGCGTGGCCCTGGGGCACGGCAGGCTTGGCCACGCAAGTACGCGAAGCTCGAAGCTCCGGAGGGTGGGCCCCGGTGCTGACGGATGCCGGGCGGTCTCCGCGCGGGTGACGGGCACGGTGACCGCCGACGTCCCCCCGGGTGGCGCCGTATCCCAAGTCAGGAGGCGTACCAGGTGGGAGTGCAGGGTAGATCTGCGGTGGTGTCCAGGGGAGAGCACGACGGACACGACCGGTCAGCGATCCCGACCCAGGAATCCTGGTGTCGCGGAGCTTCGGAGGGGAGCGGGGAGAGGCGTGGGCAGCGGCCGGCAGGTGGACCAACCGGCGGAGGATTCCGAAGGTGCGACAGCGCGCTCCTCGGAGGATCCCGCTCCAGGGCCTGAACCCACTACCGGCATTCCCGCTGAAACGGATCATAAGCCGGAACCGGACATTCGATCCGGGGCTCGGCGGGGGTCCGCACCCGCCCTATGGGACGTCGACACCGCCTCCGCCAATCCGGGCAGCAGCTCTCTGGGCGCGGACGACCTGCCCGACGGCGTGGTCGTCGCCGACGCCGGCGGAAGGGTCGTCCTCTTCAACATCCAGGCCGCGCAGCTCACCGGGGTCCCCGTCGAGTCGGCGCTGGGCCGCGACTACCGCGCGGTCCTGTCCCTGACCGGGCTCGACGGCCATGACTGGTGGGAGGCCAGCGACCCCTACGGGGGCGACCGCAACCGCACCCGCCAGTCCGAACGTGCCCTGTGCCTGCCCGACGACCGCGAGATCCTCGTCGCGGCCCGCTACGTGCGGGCCCGGCCCGGCGGCGCGCTCGTGCGCCTCGTCGTCACGCTCCGAGATGCCTCAGTGCGGGCCGAACGCTCCCGGGCCGACCTCGTGTCCGAGGTCGCGCACGAACTGCGTTCCCCGCTGACCAGCGTTAAGGGCTTTACTTCCACCCTGCTCAACAAGTGGGAACGGCTCACCGACAAACAGAAGCTGTTCATGCTCGAGACGGTCAACGCGGACGCGGACCGCGTCACACGCCTCATCCACGACCTGCTCGACGTCTCCCGCATCGAATCCGGGCGCCTGGAGGTCCGCCGCCAGGTGATCGACCTCAACACCGCCGTGCGCCGCGTCGTGGCCAGCCGCGTCGCGTCAGGCGAGTCGGAGGACCGCTTCCGAGTCGAGACGCGGGGCGAACTCCCGCAGATGTGGCTGGACGCCGACAAGCTCGAACAGATCCTCGTCAACCTCGTGGAAAACGGACTGCGGCACGGCGCTGGTACTGTCAGTGTTGTGATCGAGCCGTGTGAAGGAGGAGCAGCGGTGTCGGTGCGCGACGAAGGCCAGGGCATTGCACCCGAGACCATTCCGCGCGTCTTCCGCCAGTTCTGGCGCAGCAAGCGCCGTGGCGGGACCGGCCTCGGACTGTTCATCGTGAAGGGTCTCGTAGAGGCCCACGGCGGCACGATCACCGTCGGACGCGCCCCCGACGGCGGCGCCGAGTTCCGATTTACCATGCCCGCCGGGACGCCCGAGTTCGTCTGAGCCCTCAGACCATTCGGCCTCCACGGCGGGCGTCACGGCATGTCCCGGACCCCGCAACGGACCTTTCCCGGGCTGCCCGAAAACCGCCTGTGCTTTTCCTGTCGGCTTCGTCCGCATCGCGCGGACCGTGACTGCTGTCCCGCCCCCTTATCCGTGGGGGAGCGGTGACGGCGAGGCAACCAACCATGTCAGCACCGAACAATTCCTTCGACCCGGTCGAGGTGACCCCCCTGCACCCCGACGAGGTCGCCCGTATGCGCGAGGAGGCCCTGGCCGCCATCGAGGCCGCCGCCGACCTCACCGAACTCAAGGAGGTCCGGCTCGCGCACGCCTCCGACCGATCCCCGCTGGCCCTGGCCAACCGGGAGATCGGCGCGCTGCCCCCGGCCGCCAAGGCCGACGCCGGCAAGCGTGTCGGCGGCGCCCGGCGCGACGTCGGGCAGGCGCTCAAGGCGCGCCAGGAAACCCTGGAGGCCGAGCGCGACGAGCGCGTCCTGGTCGAGGAGCGCGTCGACGTCACCCTCCCCTGGGACCGCACGCCCCGTGGTTCCCGCCACCCCCTGACCACCGTCGCCGAGCGCATGACCGACGTCTTCGTCGGCATGGGCTTCGAGGTCGCCGAAGGGCCGGAGGTCGAGGCGGAGTGGTTCAACTTCGACGCCCTCAACTTCCAGCCCGACCACCCGGCCCGCACCATGCAGGACACCTTCTTCGTGGAGGGCCCTGAGGGGGGCGAGGCCGGCCTGGTCATGCGCACCCACACCTCACCGGTCCAAGTCCGCGCGCTGCTCTCACGGGAACTGCCGGTCTACGTGGTCGCGCCAGGCAAGACCTTCCGCACAGACGAGCTGGACGCCACGCACAGCCCGGTCTTCCACCAGCTGGAGGGCTTGGTCGTCGACAAGGGCATCACCCTGGCGCACCTGCGCGGCGCCATCGACGCCTTCGTCGAGTCCGTCTTCGGTGCGGGCCTGCGGACCCGGTTCCGCGCCTCCTACTTCCCGTTCACCGAGCCGTCCGCCGAGGTGGACATGGAGTGCTTCGTGTGCCGTGGCACGTCCGTGGGCAACCCGGACGAGCCCTGCCGCACCTGCTCCAGCGAGGGGTGGATCGAGATCGGCGGCTGCGGCGTGGTCAACCCGCGCGTACTCACCGCCGCCGGGGCGGACCCGCAGGTATACAGCGGCTGGGCCTTCGGCCTCGGAATCGAACGGACACTGATGTTCGCGCACGGTGTGCGCGACATGCACGACATGGTCGAGGGCGACATCCGCTTCACCTCGGCCTTCGGGAGTGAGAACTGATGCGCGTCCCCCTGACCTGGCTGCGTGAGTACGTCGACCTGCCGGCCGACGTCTCCGCCCGTGACCTCGCCTCCCGCCTGACCCTCGCCGGTCTGGAGGTCGAGACCGTCGACGAGCTCGGCTCCGACCTGACCGGGCCCGTCGTCTTCGGCCGTGTACTGGAGATCGAGGAGCTCACCGGCTTCAAGAAGCCCATCCGCTACTGCAAGGTGGACGTGGGCCGGGCCAACGGGACCGGTGAGCCGCAGGAGATCGTCTGCGGAGCACGGAACTTCTCCGAGGGCGACCTCGTCATCGTCGTCCTGCCCGGTGCCGAGCTGCCCGGGGGTTTCCGGATCGGTGCCCGCAAGACTTACGGGAAGATGTCGGCGGGCATGATCTGCTCGGCCACCGAACTGGGCCTGTGGGAGGACCACAGCGGCATCGTGGTGCTGCCCGAGGGCTTCGGCGAGGTCGGTGCCGACGCCATCAGGGCACTCGGCGTGCGCGAGGACGTCCTCGATATCGCCGTCACCCCGGACCGGGGCTACGCCCTGTCGGTGCGGGGCGTGGCGCGCGACACCGCCGCGCTGTACGGCGTGGACTTCCGCGACCCCGCTCGGATCGACGTCCCCGCGCCGACCGGGCCCGGCCACCCGGGCGCCGTGGAGGACCCCAAGCGCTGCGACCGCCTGGTGTTGCGCGGCGCCACGGGCTTCGACCCGGAGGCCCCCACACCGCTGTGGATGAAGCGCCGCCTGCACCAGAGCGGGATCCGCCCCGTCTCCCTGGCGGTCGACGTCACCAACTACGTGATGCTCGAACTCGGCCAGCCCCTGCACGCCTGGGACCGCGAGCGCGTCAAGGGCACGATCCGCGTCCGCCAGGCCGAGGCGGGGGAGAAGCTGGAGACCCTGGACCACGTCCAGCGGTCCCTGGACACCGACGACATCGTCATCGCCGACGACTCCGGGGCCCAGGCGATCGCCGGTGTGATGGGCGGACTCGACACCGAGATCAGCCTGGCCTCCACACAGGTCCTGGTCGAGGCCGCGCACTTCGACGCCATGAGCATCGCGCGGGCCTCCCGTAGGCACCAGCTGTCCTCGGAGGCCTCCCGCCGGTTCGAGCGCGGCATCGACGCCGCGGAGCAGCTTGCCGCGGCCACCCGCGCGGTCGAGTTGCTGGCCGAGCTCGGCGGCGCCTCGGTGGAGACTGCCTACACGGTCGTCGACGAGTCCGCTCCACGGGAACCCATCGTGGTCACGGCGTCGCACGCGGGCGATGTGGCCGGGGTCGACTACCCCGAGGGCACCAGCGAGCGCTGGCTGCGCGCCGTCGGCTGCGCGGTCGAGGCCGACGGAGACGTTCTGCGGGTCACGCCGCCCACCTGGCGGCCCGACCTCACCGACCCCAACGACCTCGCCGAGGAGATCATCCGCTTCGAGGGGTACGAGAACATCCCCTCGATCCGGCCCCGGGGCTCCGGACGAGGGCTGACCTCCGGCCAGCGCCTGCGGCGCGCGGTCGGGCGGATCCTGGCTGACACCGGCTACAACGAGGTGCTGAGCTTCCCGTTCCTCGGCGAGCGCGACCTCGAGGGCCTCCAGCTCACGGCGGACGACCGGCGCAGGAACACCCTGAGGCTGGCCAACCCGCTGAACGACGAGGAACCGCTGCTGCGCACCACGCTGCTGCCGGGCCTGTTCAAGGCCCTGGCCCGCAACGTGGGTCGCGGCGCCACCGACGTGGCGCTGTTCGAGGCCGGTCTGGTCTACCTGCCCGAGCCCGGTGCCGGCCGTGCGCCGCTCCTGCCGGTCGACCGCGGGCCCAGCACCGAGGAACTCGCCCAGATCGAGGCCGCCCTGCCCCGGCAACCGCGCCGAGCGGCCGTCGTGCTCGCCGGTGACGCTGAGCGGGACGGATGGTGGGGGAAGGGCCGACCGGCCTCGTGGGCCGACGCGATCCAGGCCGCCCGGGACATCGCCCGTGTGGCCGGTGTGGAGCTGGAGGTCGAGGCCGACAAGCGGGAACCGTGGCACCCCGGCCGCTGCGCCGCACTGTACGTCCGGGTGCCGGGTGAGCGCACGCTCATCGGTCACGCCGGTGAGCTGCATCCGCGCACGATCAAGGCGTTCGGCCTGCCCGAGCGCGGTGCGGCCATGGAGATCGACCTCGACCTGGTCGAGCGGGCCCGTACCGAGAGCACGGCCCCCGAGGTGTCCACCTACCCGGTGGCGACCCAGGACGTGGCTTTGGCCGTCGACGAGTCAGTGCCGGTCGGGGCGGTCAGCGCCGCCCTGGCCGAGGGCGCGGGCGAGCTCCTGGAGAGCGTGCGCCTCTTCGACGTCTACACCGGTGAGCAGGTGGGCGAGGGCCGCAAGTCCGTCGCCTTCGCCCTGCGGTTCCGCGCCGCCGACCGGACGCTGACTGCTGAGGAGGCCGGTGCCGCGCGCGACGCGGCCGTTGCTCTGGCCACCGAGCGTACGGGCGCCGTACTCCGCGGCTGAACTCAGGAAACACACTGTTGACACGCTGGGGCGGGGCGGGTCCTCCGGAAGGGGAGACCCGCCCCGCCTTCGTGTGCTTGAGTGTGTTCCACGGCGTCGGGCGCCTCGTGCAGAGGGGCTCTAGGAGGCCCGGTGTGTTGCGAAACGGCTGACGGACGAGGCCCGATCTCAAAAAAATTATGGGGCTGTTTTTCCTGCACAGTAGGGGTTTTGGGGCTGTTTGCCGAGGGTAGCCGGAATGAAGTTTGGGTTTCGGGGCATGAAAGCTCGTTTTGGCTCTTGCTGCGGGGCGGTCTCCCCGCTTAGCCTGCAATCACCTGCCACAACCTGGGCGCCCGGGTAAGGGGTCAGATCCGTTTTCCGCTGCGCACTCTCGCGCATGTCACGGCTCGGAGGTCGCCATATGACCGAAACGGTTGTCTCGTCCGCGCTCACTCCCAGGGAACACCGGGAGCCCAGCCGTCTCTGGCATACCTTCTGCGATATGAACGCCGTGGCCAAGGGCCCGGAGTTCGTGGTGGCCAGCGCCGAGGGCGCGTGGCTCTGGGACCGGTTCGGCGATCGTTACCTCGACGGCACCGCAAGCCTCTGGTACTGCAACGTCGGCCACGGCCGTGCCGAGATCGCCGACGCGGTCCACCGGCAGATGAGCACCCTGGACGCCTACACCGTCTACGGTGACTTCGCCAACGTCCCGGCCATGGAGCTCAGCGAGCGGCTGGCGCAGCACGCGCCGGTCGAGGACGCGCGGGTCATCCTCACCTCCGGGGGCGGGGAGTCGATCGACACCGCGGCCAAGCTGGCGCGGCGGTACTGGTCGGTGAAGGGGCAGCCCGAACGCACCCACCTCATCAGCCGGACCGGTGGTTACCACGGCCTCAACGGGTTCGGCACGAGCATCATCGGGATGGAGCGCTTCCGTACCGGCTACGGCAAGCTCATCGAGGAGACCTCCGTGGTCCCGCACGACTCGGCAGCGGCGCTGGAGGCCGAGATCCTGCGGGTCGGGCCGGAGCGGGTGGCCGCCTACTTCGCCGAACCGGTCATCGGCGCCGGCGGTGTTTTCATCCCGCCGGAGCACTACTTCACGGACGTGGCGAGGATCTGCCAGAAGTACGGGGTGCTGTTCATCGTGGACAGCGTGATCTGCGGCTTCGCCCGGATGGGGAACTGGTTCGGGATCGAGCGCTTCGGTGTGAACGCGGACATGATCGTCTTCGCAAAGGGCGTCTCCAGCGGTTACCTGCCGCTCGGCGGCGTCGTGGTCAGCGGTCCGGTGGCGGACCCGTTCTGGAACGAGTCGGGCAACCCGTTCCTGCACGGCACCACCTACGCCGGGCACCCGACCGCTTGCGCGGCGGCCATGGCCAACCTGGACATCCTGGAGCGTGAAGACCTGTTCACCGTCTCCCGTGAGGTGGAGACCCACCTGGACGTCGCGCTCCGCGGCCTGGCCGACCACCCGTTGGTAGCGGAGGTCCGATCCGGTACGGGGGTGATGGGCGCCGTCGAACTCACGGAGGAGGCGCTCGTTGACCGGGGGATCACCACCGCCGAGGTCTTCGCGGAGGCGCGGACCCGCGGGGTCATCGTCCGACCCGTACCGAAGGCCCTGCTCGTCTCACCGCCTCTGATCGTCACCTGGGAGCAGATCGACCACCTTGCTTCCACGCTTTCGGCGGCCCTGGACGCGGTGATGGCCCGTCATTGAGGGTGGGAGCCCGGAGAACCGGGCTCCACATTCGAAACGGACCCTGTAGGACCCACCGGTGGCGAACGTGGCGCCGGTGGGTTATTTATTTTCCTAGGAAAACACTGTCTCGGATTGCTATCCTGGAGTAATATTTACTAGGAAGATACTTCTCCGGTGTGAGGTTGTGGTCGGCCTCCCCGGTGGCACGACAGGGGGAAGCGCATGGCGGTACAGCCGACCGATGTAGATCCGGGCTCGCAGCGGGGCGCCGGGCCGAGCGACGACGACCTGATCACCGCGTGGGGTCTGGTGGCGGAGGCGATGAACTCGATACAGCCGAAGCTGCTGCGCGGGATCACTCCGGATGGACGTGACATGGCGGGCCCGTGGTTCGAGGTTCTCATCCGCCTCCAGCGCACTCCCGGATACCAGTTGCCGATGAGCGCCCTGGCCCGCGAAGTGAGTCTCAGTACGGGCGGTTTCACCAAGTTGGCAGACCGTTTGGAGAGGGAGGGCTACCTGGAGCGTCACAACTGTGCCAGCGACCGCAGAGTCGTCTACGCGACCCTCACCGAGCAGGGGCTCGCCTTCATCGAGGTGGCCAGGGCCAGACACCTCGAACGGCTCCGGGAGCACGTGCTTACCCCGCTCGGGGGCGGCGGGGTTCGACAACTTGCCACGCTCGCGCGTACTCTCCGTGACAGCTCCTGTGATTGACCGGAGTCGCGCACCGGAACTCTCCGTAGTCGAATTCCCGCCGTGCGTGGGTGGGGGCCGTCGCGAAAGTACAGATGACATCCCACGGGCCTTCGTTCCCATGTAGGTTGGGCCCAGTTCGGGGACCCAACTCGGGGTGGGTCGGGAGCACTGAGGTTCCGGGGGAATGATGAGACTGTTCGCCACTGCTGCCCAGATGAGGCCGATTCCCCGATCCTCTCGCTTCGCCAACGGCGGAGTCTCCTTCTGGTTCTGCGAGACCGGCTTGCCTGAGCGCAGGGCCCCTCTTCCCGGCGATGCGGAGTATGACGTCTGCGTCGTCGGGGCCGGCTACACGGGCCTGTGGACCGCCTACTACCTCAAGAAGGACCAGCCTGACCTGCGGGTCGCGGTGATCGAACGCGAGTTCGCCGGCTTCGGAGCCTCCGGTCGTAACGGAGGGTGGCTTTCCGCTGACTTTGGGGGCTCTCGGGAGGATTACGCGCGGTCACACGGCAAGGCGGCCATGGTGGCTTTGCAGCGCGCACTGATGCACACCGTGGACGAGGTGGTCTCGGTCGCCGCGGCCGAGGATATCGACGCCGACATCGTCAAGGGCGGCATGCGCCTGATCGCCAGCAACGCGGCCCAGCGCGAGCGGCTCGAGCAGCACATCGAGTACCTGCAGGACTGGGGGTACTGGCCCGACGACATCCACATGGTGGACTCCGACCGCGAACCCCGGCTCACAGTAGACGGCGCGGTGGCCTCCGGCTATTCTCCGCACGCCGCGCGTCTCCACCCCGCCAAGCTGGTCACCGGGCTGGCCTCGGTGGTCGAGGCGCTGGGCGTGGAGATCTTCGAGGGGACTCCCGTCACGGAGATCCGGCCCCGCGCGGGAAGCGGAACCCCGAGCGTGGTCACCGAGCACGGCACCGTCTCCGCCGGCCACGTCGTCCGGGCCACCGAGGGCTTCACCTCCACACTGCGCGGCCAGCGCCGCCGGTGGCGCCCGATGTGCTCCTCGATGATCGCCACCGAGCCGATCGCCCCTCAGTTCTGGGAGAAGATCGGCTGGGAGGGGAGAGAGGTCCTGGGGGACACGGCGCACTCCTACGTCTACGCACAGCGCACCGCCGACGACCGTATAGCGATCGGGGGCCGCGGAGTTCCGCAAGGTATCGGCTCCCCGCAGGGCAACGACGGCGCCACCCAGCCGCAGGCCATCGCCGAACTCTGGCGTTCGCTCACGGGGATGTTCCCCGACGTCGCGGACGTTCCCATCGAACATGCTTGGTCGGGGGTCCTCGGTGTGCCCAGGGACTGGTCTCCGACCGTGAACCTGGACACCGAGTCCGGCCTCGGCTGGGCGGGCGGCTACGCGAGCAGCGGGGTGTCCACCAGCAACCTGGCCGGGCGCACCCTGCGCGATCTGATCCTGGGCCGCAACACCGACCTGACCCGGCTGCCGTGGGTCGGGCACGAGGTGCGCGGATGGGAGCCCGAGCCACTGCGCTGGATGGGAACGCGGGTGGTGCGTGGCCTGTACCGCACGGCCGACCGGCGCGAGTCCAGGACCGAAGGCGGGGGACACACCTCACGCCTGGCCGACCTGGCGACCCGGATACCGGGTAACTAGGCGGGCACCCGGTCGGTCTGCTGGCCTTCCACCCCTCGGTTCCGAGTCCGTGCCCGGGGCGAATACCCGATCCGGGACGGTGTGATCCGCCCGCGACCCTGCTTGCATAAACTTGCAGTACCATGCATGCTGGTTCAGTCGAACTCGATCAGGGGGTCTCAGTATGGGATACACAGCGGCCATCGCCGGAGCCAGCGGTTACGCCGGAGGCGAGCTGCTGCGCCTGCTCCTAGGGCACCCGGAGATCGAGATCGGCGCCGTCACCGCGGGCAGCAACGCCGGTACCCCCCTGATCCAGCACCAGCCGCACCTGCTGCCGCTGGCCGACCGGATCCTCTCACCCACCACCGTCGAAGAGCTGCGCGGCCACGACGTCGTCTTCCTGGCCCTGCCGCACGGCCAGTCGGCGGACATCGCCCAGCAGCTCGGCGACGGTGTCCTGGTGGTCGACTGCGGAGCGGACTTCCGCCTCAGCGACCCGGACGCCTGGGAACGCTTCTACGGCACACCACATGCCGGGACCTGGCCCTATGGTCTCCCGGAGCTCCCCGGGCAGCGCGAGCGGCTCGCCGGGGCGAGCCGGGTCGCCGTGCCCGGCTGCCACGTCACGGTCGCCACCCTCGGGCTCTTTCCCGGCCTGGCCCAGCAGCTGGTCGAGACCGACCTCACCGTCGTCGCCGTCACCGGAGCCTCCGGCGCGGGCAAGTCACCCAAGCCCCACCTGGTCGGCAGCGAACTCATGGGCGCGCTCAGCCCCTACGGCGTCGGTGGTGCGCATCGGCACAACCCGGAGATCGTCCAGAACCTCACCGCCGTCACCGGCGAACAGGTCCAGCTCTCCTTCACCCCGGTCCTCGCACCCCTGCCCCGCGGCATCCTCGCCACCTGCACCGCGCCCCTCAAACCGGGCGTGACCGCGGACCAGGTCCGCGCCGCCTACGAGACCACCTACGCCGACGAACCCTTCGTCCACCTGCTCCCCGAGGGCACCTGGCCGAACACCGCCATGACGGTGGCCGCCAACACCACTCTCGTGCAGGTCACCGTGGACGCCGACGCGGGCCGCATGGTCGCCGTCGCCGCTCTTGACAACCTGACCAAGGGCACTGCGGGCGGCGCGATCCAGAGCACCAACATCGCCCTGGGCCTGCCCGAGGTCACCGGCCTCCCGCTTGCCGCGGTCGCACCCTAGGAAGAGGGCCCGACGTGAGTGTCACAGCACCCCAGGGCTTCCGCGCCGCGGGCGTGGCCGCCGGCCTCAGGACCGACGGCGCCCGGGACGTCGCCGTCGTCGTCAACGACGGCCCTGCCCGCGCGGCCGGAGCGGCCTTCACCGAACACCCCGACCCGGCCGCGCCGGTCCTCTGGTCCAGGCAGGTCGTCTCGGGCGGACGCGTGCGCGCGGCCGTCCTCAACTCCGGCTGCGCCAACGCGGGCAGGGGCCCCTTGGGTTTCCAAGGCGTCCACTCCGCGGCCGAGAACGCCGGCGAACTGCTCGATGACTCCGCGGCCGAGATCGTGCTCTGCTCCGCCGGCCCCGTCGGCACACCCCTGCCCGTGGAAACCCTGAACGCCGGGGTCGGAGCTGCGCTCGCCGAGGCGGAGCGGGGCGGAGGACTACCCGCCGCCGACGCCATCCGGACCGACGACACCGTGGCCAAGATCGCCTTCCGGCGCGGCGGGGGCGTCACCGTGGGCGGTATGGCCAAGGGGCCGGACAGCTCGCTCGGGGCCGTCCTGTGCGTCCTGACCACCGACGCCGCCCTCAGCGACACGCAGTGCCAGCGCCTGGTCGCCACCGCGACCGCGAAGACCTTTGCTCCGCTCACCGGTACCAACGACACCGTGTTGCTCATGGCCAGCGGCGCGGGCGAGACCACCCCTGACGAAGAGGGCGTCTCCGCGCTGCTCACGCAGGTGTGCGAGGAGCTCGCGGCACAGGTGGGGGCAGACGTCTCCGACTGAACAGGCGTTTCCGACCGGGTGCAAGCCCCCGTTACCCCAGACCAGCAGCACGAGGACAAGCAGGCAGGTTGATGAACTCGCGTCCCTCCGACGACCCCACACAGGACCAGGTCCAGGCCATGGACAAGGCCGCCAACCTCATCGAGGCGCTGCCCTGGCTCTCCCGCTTCCACGGCCGCACCGTCGTGGTCAAGTACGGCGGCAACGCCATGATCAGTGAGGAACTGCGGGTCCGCTTCGCCGAGTCCATCGTCTTCCTCCACTACGCGGGCCTGCGCCCGGTCGTCGTCCACGGCGGCGGGCCGCAGATCAGCGCCATGCTCGACCGCTCCGGCGTGGAGTCCACCTTCACCGCCGGGCTCCGGGTGACCACCGACGAGGCCATGGACATCGTCCGTATGGTCCTCACCGGACAGGTCAACCGGGAGATCGTCGGCCTGATCAACCAGCACGGGCCCTTCGCCGTCGGCATGTCCGGAGAGGACGCCAACCTCCTGTACGCCGAGCGCAAGAGCGTCGAGGTGGACGGATCGACCGTCGACATCGGCCGGGTCGGCGAGGTCAGCGGGGTCAACCCGGGCGCGGTGTCCGCGCTCATCGCGGACGGGCGCATCCCCGTGGTCTCCAGCGTCGCCCGTGCCGACGACGGCGGCGTGTACAACATCAATGCCGACACCGCGGCCTCGGCGCTCGCGGTCGCCCTGGGCGCGAGCAAGCTCATCATGCTCACCGACGTCGAAGGGCTGTTCGCCGACTTCCCGGCCAACACCGACCTGATCAGCCGACTCAACGTGGACGAGCTGCGTGCGCTCCTGCCCTCCCTTTCCTCGGGCATGGTCCCCAAGATGGAGGCGTGCCTGAAGGCGGTCGAGGGCGGCGTGCCCCAGGCCCACATCATCGACGGCCGGGTCCCGCACTCACTGCTCCTCGAGGTCTTCACCGACCAAGGGGTCGGCACCATGGTCGCCGACGAGGTGTTGGAGGCCGAACTCCTGAGCGGCAACGGCCACTACCCGCGCCCCTGGCGCCCCACCGACAACACCACCAAGCAGCCAGGAGGCGCACAGTGACCAGCAGTGACCTGAGGGACCGGTTCGCCGCCTCGCTCATGCCGAACTACGGCGTCCCGCCCGTCGCACTCTCCCTCGGTCGGGGCTGTGAGGCCTACGACGCCGACGGCCGCCAGTACCTCGACCTCATCGCGGGGATCGCCGTCTCCAGCCTCGGTCACGGACACCCCGCCCTGGTCAAGGCGGTCGCCCACCAAGCGGCCACCCTCGCCCACACCAGCAACCTCTTCGTGCACGAGCGCGAGGTCGAGCTGGCCGAACGCCTGGTCGAACTGGTCGGAGGCGACGCCAAGGTCTTCTTCGCCAACTCCGGTACCGAGGCCAACGAAGCCGCCCTGAAGCTGGTCAAGCGGGCCGCGGCTCCGGGCCGCCACTACTTCGTCGCCACGGACCAGGGATTCCACGGCCGCTCCTCCGGTGCCCTGGCCCTGACCGGCAAGGAATCCATCCGGGAACCCTTCGGTCCCTTCGGTATGGACGTGCGCTTCGTGCCCCACGGCGACCTCGACGCCCTGAGCGAGGCGGTGGACGGTCACTGCGTCGCGGTGTTCGTCGAACCCACCCAAGGAGAGGCCGGGGTCGTCCCCGCCCCGGAGGGCTACCTCGCCGGTGTCCGCGCGCTGTGCGACCGGACCGGCGCCGCCTTCGTCCTGGACGAGATCCAGAGCGGCATCGGCCGCACCGGCCGGTGGTTCGCCCACCAGGAGGAGGGTGTGCGACCCGACGTCCTCACCCTGGCCAAGGGCCTGGGCGGCGGGCTCCCCATCGGAGCGTGCGTCGGCTTCGGCGCATTCGCTGACGCCTTCCAAAAGGGTGACCACGGATCCACCTTCGGCGGCAACCCGGTGGCGTGCGCGGCCGCCCTCGCCGTGATCGACACGATCGAGAACGAGGGCCTGCTCGCCCACACCTCGGTCATGGGCAACCTTCTCTCCGAACAGATCGAGGGTGTCGACCACCCCCTTCTCGCGGGCCAGCGCGGGAGCGGACTCTGGCGCGCCATCGAACTCACCGGGCCGTACGCGGCCCACGTCCAGGAACAGGCGATGGTCCGCGGCTTCCTCGTCAACGCCGTCACGGCCGACACGATCCGGCTGGCCCCGCCCCTGGTCATCACACCCGAGCAGATCGGCGTGTTCATCGAGGCCCTGCCGACCATCCTGGACGCCGCCGAGGCCGCCGCGACGAAGGAGAAGTAGACATGCCCCGCCACTTCCTGCGAGACGACGACCTCACACCGGAGGAGCAGGCCCGCGTCCTCGACCTGGCCGACGAGATGAAGCGGGACCGCTTCGGGTTCCGCCCGCTGTCCGGGCCGCGCTCCGTAGCGCTCATGTTCGACAAGCCCTCGACCCGGACCCGCCTGTCCTTCTCCGTCGGCATCGCCGACCTGGGCGGCAACCCCATCGTCCTGGACAGCGGAACCACCCAGATGGGACGGGGCGAGCCCTTGGAGGACACCGCGCGGGTTCTGGAGCGCCAGGTCGGCGCGGTGGTCTGGCGCACCTTCGCCCAGGCCGACATGGAGAACATGGCCCGGCACATCGCCGTTCCGGTGGTCAACGCCCTCACCGACGAGTTCCACCCGTGCCAGATCCTCGCCGACCTCCAGACGGTCCGCGAGTACAAGGGCACACTGGCCGGGCTCACCCTCGCCTACCTCGGCGACGGAGCCAACAACATGTCCCACTCCTACCTGCTGGGCGGCGCCACCGCCGGGATGCACGTGCGGATCGGCGCCCCGGAGGACTACCACCCCGACCCCGTCGTCCTCACCCGCGCCGCCGAGATCGCGGCGGGCACCGGTGGATCGGTCACCGTCACCACGAACTCCCGCGAGGCCGTCGAAGGCGCCGACGCGGTGGCCACCGACGCGTGGGTCTCCATGGGACAGGAGGCGGAGAAGGCGGACCGTGAGGCGCCCTTCCGCGCCTACGCCGTCGACGAGGAGCTCATGACCGCGGCCTCACCCGAGGCGCTCGTCCTGCACTGCCTTCCCGCCTACCGCGGCAAGGAGATCACCGCCGGGGTCATCGACGGCCCCCAGAGCGTGGTCTGGGACGAAGCCGAGAACCGCCGCCACGCGCAGAAGGCACTCCTGGCCTTCCTCCTCGACCGCAGCGACAACCCCCAGGCTGACGAGTGATGACCAACGACCACAGCGGCACGACGGTGCCGATGACCAAGGCCGCAAGACACGCGCGCATCACCGATGTCCTCACCCGTGAGGACGTCCGGTCGCAAGGAGAACTAGCCAGGCGTCTTTCGGAGGCGGGTGTCCAGGTCACCCAGGCCACCCTGTCCAGGGACCTGGACGAACTGGGCGCGGTCAAACTGCGCACCGCCGACGGTTATCTGGCCTACGTGCTGCCGGGGGAGGGCGGCGAACGCCTGCAGCGCACCCGCCCTGACAGCCTCGGCCTCGAACAAGTCTCGGGCGCCCGGCTCACCCGGTTGGCCGAGGACCTGCTCGTCTCGGCCGAGGCCTCCGCCAACATGATCATCGTCCGCACCCCGCCGGGCGCGGCCCAGTATCTCGCGTCGGCCATCGACCACACCGACTTCCACGCCATCTTGGGGACCATCGCCGGGGACGACACCATCTTGGTGATCTCACGCGACCCTGAGGGCGGCGAGGAGCTGGCCGCCGCCCTTCTGCGGTTGGCCGACCGCCGCTAGCACGGCCCCCGGTAGGACGGCCCGAACGGGACCCGTACCCCGTACACCTGAACGTTAAGGAGACCACGATGGCCGACCAGCCCGAGGCCCTGCGCCTGTGGGGCGGCCGCTTCGAAGGCGGCCCGGACCAGGCCCTGGCCCGCCTCTCACTGAGCACCCACTTCGACTGGCGCCTCGCCCGCCACGACATCGCGGGCTCGCGCGCCCACGCCCGCGCCCTGCACCGCGCCGGGCTGCTCAGCGCGGACGAGCTCGACCGGATGCTCGAAGGGCTCGACCGGTTGGAGGCCGACGTGGCCTCGGGGGACTTCACCCCCGTCCTGGAGGACGAGGACGTGCACACCGCGCTGGAGCGCGGCTTCCTCGAGCGGGTCGGCTCCGAGCTCGGCGGGCGGCTGCGCGCCGGACGCTCACGCAACGACCAGATCGCCACCTTGGTGAGGATGTACCTGCGGGAGGAGGCCCGGTCCATCGCCGACCAGCTCCTCGACCTCGTGCGCGCCCTCGCCGACCAGGCCGGCACCCACCCCGGCGCAGCGATGCCGGGCCGCACCCACCTGCAGCACGCCCAGCCGGTCCTGCTCGCCCACCAGCTGATGGCGCACGCGTGGCCCCTGCTCCGCGACGTGGAGCGGCTCCGCGACTGGGACCGCCGCGCCGCGGTGTCCCCCTACGGCTCCGGGGCCCTGGCCGGATCCTCCCTGGGCCTGGACCCTGAGGAGGTCGCCGCCGAGCTCGGCTTCCCGGCTTCCTCGGAGAACTCCATCGACGGCACCGCCGCGCGTGACGTCGTCGCCGAGTTCTCCTTCGTGACCGCCATGATCGGAGTGGACCTGTCCCGCCTGTCCGAGGAGATCATCGTGTGGGCGACGAAGGAGTTCTCCTTCGTCACCCTCGACGACGCCTTCTCCACCGGCTCGTCGATCATGCCGCAGAAGAAGAACCCCGACGTCGCCGAACTCGCCCGAGGCAAGTCGGGCCGCCTGATCGGCGACCTCACCGGGCTGCTCACGACCCTGAAGGGGCTCCCGCTGGCCTACAACCGGGACCTCCAGGAGGACAAGGAGCCGGTCTTCGACGCCGTGGACAGCCTGCACCTGCTGCTGCCCGCCATGAGCGGCATGGTTGCCACCCTGACCTTCCACACCGACCGTATGGCCGAACTGGCTCCGCAGGGATTCTCCTTGGCCACCGACATCGCCGAGTGGCTGGTCCGTGAGCGCGTGCCGTTCCGGGAGGCCCACGAGATCGCCGGCTCCTGTGTGCGGGTGTGCGAAGAGCGCGGCATCGACCTGCCCGACCTGACTGACGCCGACTTCGCGGAGATCTCCGAGCACCTGACCCCGGGGGTCCGCGAGGTCCTCACCGTGCCGGGGTCACTGGCTTCCCGTGCGGGCAAGGGCGGAACCGCTCCCGTCCAGGTCAGCGACCAGCTCGCCCGGCTCCGCTCCGATGTCGAGGAGCACCGCAAGGCCTTTCTGCCCTAGAAATCCCGTGTCCCAGGACCGGGGCACGGCGTAACGGGGGTGCTCCGGAAGCGGAGCGCCGGTCCGATCCGCATCCGGGCGCGAGCCACACTGTGGCCCGCGCCCGGATGTGTTGGGGCGGGCTCTCCACACGAACGGGTTGGCCGTGGCAGGCCGCTTCCAGCAAGCATTATGGAATTCCCCACTCACGCCCCCGGAGAGTGCGATAGCGTCCTGGGACTGCGGGCACCACACGTGTTCCCCTCTGCGCGCAAAGTGATGAAGCGTACGGGGAATCGGCGCGCACAACGCGTGGCGTCCGGTGCCCGCGCAGAGTCCGGGGAGGGGCGCAGTGGGGCAGCCAGGGGGCGCGGAACGCGGGATCAGAACGCAGCTCAATCGAATGGTGCTGATCCCGAGCGTCACCTTCCTCGTGCTCTTCGTCGTCCTCAGCGCCACCACCCTCGCCCAGGCCGTCTCCTTGCGCTCGTCGGTCACCGACGGACGGGCCGGGGCCGAACTCGCCGAAGCCGTCACCGAACTCCAGGACGAGCGCCGGCTCAGCGTCGAGTATCTGGGTAACCCCGGCGGGGACACCCGCCAAGCGTTCGTCGACGCCGCTGACCGCACCGACGAGGCGCTCGCCCGGGTCCATGACTCTTGGGAGACCCTCGAGGGCTCCACACAGACACAGGAGCGCCTCGCAGAGGAATTCCACGAGTCGCCCGCGGCGGTCGAGAGGATACGCGCGGACGCTCTCGGCGACCCCGGTGGGGGAGGAGCCGACGAGTTCGGTGCGGTGTTGGAGACCTACACCGTCGCCATTCACCAAGGCATCCGGCTCTACACGGAAACGGTCAAGGGCCTCGACGACGGTCCGGCCTCCGACGAGGCCAGGGCAGCCACCGATCTGATGTGGGCCCAGGAGAGCTTCGGCAACGCCGACTCAGTCATCACCTCGGTCCTCTCTGAAGGCGAGCTCACCCTGGCCCAGCAATCCGAGGTCGCGACCCTGCGGGGCGACGCGCGCAGCCGACTCGACACTGGGGTCCCGGTCGACGACGGAGCCGCCGAAGGGGACCTGTCACCGGCGGAGCGGCTGATCCGGAGCGAGCCCTGGGTGGAGGCCATGGAGATCGTCGACACCGTCGTCCACCACGAGGCCGCCGTCGACGTCGATCCCTTCACCAACGAACAGACCCGCGATACCGCGCCCCCGTCCGGCCTGGACGGTTGGCGTGCGGCGGCGGACGAGGTCAACGCCGCCCTGGTCGAGGCCGGGTCCGCCCGGGTGGACGCGGTGGTCGAATCGACGGAGGCGGCCAGTTCCTGGATGCTCTCCCTTGCCGTGGGGGGAGGGATCACGTCCATGTTCGCGGGCACCGTCGCCTACGGGATCGCCGCTCGGTCCGCGGCCCGCCTCACCTATCGCCTGGCCAGGCTCAAGGCCCAGACACTCGGGATCGCCCGCAGCGACCTGCCCAGGATCGTGCGCCGCTTGGAGGCGGGCGAGAGCGTCGACCTGGACACCGAGATGAAGCAGCTCGACCACGGCACCGACGAGATCGGCCAGGTGGCCGACGCCTTCGACACCGCCCAGCGCACCGCGGTCAGCGCCGCCGTGAAACAGGCCGATATCCGGTCCGGGGTCAGCCGGGTCTTCCTCGCCATCGCGCACCGCAACCAGTCGCTCGTGCAGCGACAGCTCCAGCTCCTGGACCGGGTGGAGCGTGAGGAAGAGGACCCGGACCTGTTGGAGAGCCTCTTCCAGCTCGACCACCTGGCCACGCGCGGCCGCCGCCACGCCGAGAACCTCATCATCCTGGGCGGGGCCCAACCCGGCCGCCGCTGGCGCCACCCCGTCCCGCTCGTCGACATCCTTCGGGGCGCCATCTCCGAGACCGACGAGTACGCGCGGGTCGAACTCGTCACCGTCCCGGACCTGTCGCTTTCCGGTGCGGTCGTCGCGGACGTCATCCACATGCTCGCGGAGCTGGTCGAGAACGCCACCGCCTACTCTCCGCCGCACACCGACGTCACCATCGCAACGGAGAACGTCCCCAAGGGCGTGGCCATCGAGATCGAGGACCGCGGCCTCGGCATGACGGAGGAGGACCTCGTCAACTCGAACGGCACGCTCAGTGACGCACCCGAGTTCGACGTCATGACCCCCGGTACCGACGGGCGCCTCGGACTGTTCGTCGTGGCCAGGCTCGCGCAGAAACACGACATCCGTGTGCAACTGCGGCCGTCTCCCTACGGGGGCACCCGGGCCGTCGTGCTCATCCCCGGAACACTGGTCGCGTCCTCCGCCGGCACAGGTGCCGACTGGCCCAGGACAGCCGCGATCGCCCGGATGGAGGAGGGAGGCCAGGGGACGGTACGCACCGCCGCCGACCGGGGCGACCCGGCCGACCTGCTCTCCGCGGAAGCGGGACACCGGCAGACCCGGCCGGTACTGCGCTCGGTCCCAGAACACACCGAAGGCGGCGTAGGGACGGAGGAACTCGCACGGGAGAACTCAGTGCTCCGACAGGTGCCGGACCTGGACCCCGAGTCGCCGGAACCGGTACGGGGGAGCGGGCCGCAACCCTTGCCCAAACGGGTGGTCGGTGCCGGTCGGGTGGGTGTCGGACCGGGCCGGGTGGGACTGCCCAGACGGAAGAGGCAGGCCCACCTCGCACCGCAGCTCCGCGACGATCCCGTTTCCGCCTCGGCCGCTGAGGAACCGGATCCGACACCGCAGCGGAGTCCGGAGCAGGCGCGCCGGATGATGGACGCCTTCAGCACGGGGACACGGCGGGGTCGAGCCGAGGAACTCGAACACGACGGCCCAGGGCACAGCAGTGATAACCAGGTCGGTGCGGGAGCCGACGACCACACGGGAGAGAGCGACTGAGATGGTGGGCAAGAGTAAAGCCGCGGACAACCTCGACTGGCTCCTCGACGACCTGGTCGACCGCGTCGTCGGCGCCGACCACGCGATCGTGCTGTCGGCCGACGGGCTGCTGCTCGGGCGCTCCCGAGGGCTGCAACCGGAGGACGCGGAGCACCTTTCGGCGCTGGCGTCCGCGTTTCAGAGCCTGTCCCGGGGGACAGGACGGCACTTCGGCGGCGGTGACGTGCGCCAGACCGTCGTGGAGATGGAGCACTCATACCTGTTCGTCACCGCCGCGGGCGCGGGTGCCTGCCTGGCTGTCCTGGCGACCGAAGACGCCGACGTGGGCCTGGTGGCCTACGAGATGAACCTGAGGGTCAAGCGGGTGGGGCAGTTCCTCACCGCCGCGCCCCGGCTGCCGGGCGAACTCACGCCCATGGGTGGTGGGGGGTCGTGAGTACGTCCGGTGACCGGGGCGGTGCCCCGCTGTCGAGCGTGGCGCCCGCCGCGGGGGAGCCGGGCGGACGTTCCGCCACCCGCCGAGAGACCCAGACCTGGCGCAGGGGCGGGGGGCGCCCGACCTCTGAGGGGCCTTCAGCGGGGGTCAACCCCGGTGACGCGCCTGCCAGTCCCTTGGTCCGGCCCTACACGATGACCAAGGGCCGGACCAGGCCGACCACAGAAGCCCGCGGCCTGGACATGATCACGATCGTGATGGCATCGCGGGACCGGCGAGAGTCCGCGCGGGGCCCCGAACTCCAGGCGATCCTGGAGCTCTGTCGCAGGCCCATATCGGTCGCGGAGATCTCCGCCCGCCTGGACATGCCACTGACCGTGGTCAAAGTCCTCCTGGGCGACCTCGTGGCCGAGGGCGATGTGCGCACCCGGGCAGCGATGCCCGTGACCCAGCTTCCCGAGAAGAAAGTACTTCAGGCGGTACTCGATGGCATCCGCAGACTCTGAGACCCGGCCGGGAGCGCGGGAGACGATCCCCCAGGCCGTGAAGATCATCGTTGCCGGGGGTTTCGGCGCGGGCAAGACCACCATGGTGGGCTCCGTCAGCGAGATCACTCCCCTGAGCACGGAGGAGGTCATGACCGAAGCCAGCTACGGCGTGGACGACCTGGGCGGTGTGGAGAACAAGACCTCCACTACGGTCGCCCTGGACTTCGGTCGCATCACCATCAACGACGACATCTTGCTGTACCTGTTCGGCACACCCGGACAGGACCGCTTCTGGTTCATGTGGGACGAGCTGGCGGAGGGGGCGTTGGGGGCCGTGATCCTGGCCGACACCCGGCGCCTGGACACCTGCTTCCACGCGGTGGACTTCTTCGAGCGCCGCGGGCTCCCGTTCGTTGTCGCGGTGAACCGCTTCGACGGGTCCACCGCCTACGAGGCGGAAGAGGTGCGCGAAGCCCTCGACCTTCCTGCCGAGGTGCCCGTGCTGATGACGGACGCGCGAGAACGCGGGTCCGCGAAGGAGGTGCTCGTCCAGCTCGTCAGCCACGTGATCAACAGCCGCCGCCCGGCGCTGAGTGGTTGATGTGAACGAGAAGATGCCGCTGAACGTGCGGTCATGGAAGTGCCCGCAGTGCGGCATCACCCACGACCGCGACGTGAACGCGGCGGTGAACCTCTTGGCGGCTGGGCTCGCCGACAAGTAAAACGCCTGCGGAGGACTGGTAAGACCGGCCTCGGAGAGCTCAGGGGAGGCACAGGCCGATGAAACAGGAACCTCATTCCGCGAGGGATGAAGCCCCTCCCTTCAGGGGGGGAGAGTCACGGAGCGGTACTACCCCTGGGAGCGCGGCGTCGGTCCGGTATACGTTCAGGAGAATCGCCCCTGAATGTGGCGTTGAACGCTACAATGTCGCGGCAGTGTCCACCGCTTTGACAGCGCACCCCATCCGCCACTCGTCTGAATCCTGGTATGCGAAACTCTGACCGACTTCCCCCACGCGAACTGCCCAAGCGGCGTTCCGGACGCCACCGCAACCCGCTGTCCTTCGACAACTGGTTCGGTACCCCCGCCCTGATCATGGCGGTCCCGGGCACGGCCGAACAGGCCAGGGACGCCGACGGTGAGTCGATCGGTTCCCGAATGGCCGACCTCGTCCGGGCCTACCGCCCCGAGGTCACCATCCGTTTCGGGCACACCGAGGGCCGGGAGCAGAGCCTCGTCGAGGCGCTGGCCGGTCTGGAACACTCCGATGACCGTCCACTCGCCGGGGTCGTGGTTCCCCTTGTCACGGCCCCGCACGCGGAGACCACCGCCGAGATCGAGGCGGCCATCGCCGAGTCCGGCGCCGACGTCCGCGTCACCGAGGGCCTGGGCCCGCACCCGATGCTCGCCGAGGTGCTGCACCTGCGCCTGGCCGAGGCCGGGCTCGTTCGGGCCGACCGTATGCGGCTGATCAGCGTCACCGCCCGCAACACCACCATGGCCGACGGCGTGATCGTCGGCGCCGTCGGTGGGGAGGGCGCTGTGGGGGCCGCGGGTGTCACCGCGGTCCTGCTCGCCGCTCGTCTCGGTCTGACCGTGCTTCCTGCGGACCTGGAGGACGAGGCCTCACTCGAGCAGGTCAGTGCCCAACTCCACCAGGGTGGTAGCCAGCGCCCCGTTATCGCGCCCAGCGCAGTAGGCCCGGAGCTGCCCGAGGAGCGCCTCTCCGCGCTCGCCGAGCGCTTCGGTGCCCAGGCCTGTGCACCGCTCGGCGCGGACAGCCTTCTGGGTAAGATCGCGGCGCTGCGCTACGCCGAGGTGCTGAACTCACTCGGAGTGGAGCAGCCGCCGACGGCTGAGGAGCTGCCCGCACCGGTGGGGTCCCGGCACCGCCCGGACAGCTGACCCCGAGATCTGCTTCGCGGAAACCTCGCACAGGGCCGCCCGGACCTCCGGGTGGCCCTGTGGCGTTGAGTGGGGCTTGAACTGCGCCTTCGTCCCGCTTCCGCGCCCCTTAACACTGGGTCGGCCGGAGGCCTTGGCACGATGGATAACTATTCGTGATTATTTGACAACGCACGGCAATGATTTTTCGATAGCCTCGGCAGGACCGAAAGCAGCCGTGGCGCCACTCCCGGTAGCCTCGGCACCCGCTCGGGCCGGAGGGGGCCATGCGCAGAACCCACGCGTCCACCCGGACGATCCGCGGGCAGCTCACCCGCATAGTGCTCATCCCGAGTCTGTGCTTCCTCGCGCTCTGGCTCATCGTGGCCACGCTTGGCACAGCCCAGGCAGCACAGCTCATGAGCGCCGTCAACCAAGCCAGTGAGGGCACGGAGGTCCTCTCCAGGGCCGCGGCCGAACTCCGTGCGGAACGCCGCCTCTCACTGGTCCACCTCGGTGAACAGGACAGCGGCGGCTCCTCCACGGTGCAGGACGAACTGGCCGAGCAACGGGAGGGTACGGACGGCGCTTTCGACGGCGCGGTCGACCATGCCGCGCGGCTGAGCGAGGGCGGTGACGAAGAGGTGGGCCGGAGCGCCGCCGTCGTGGCCGAAGGCGAAGAGGAGCTGACGGCACTGCGGACGGCGGTCGACGACCGCACCGCGAACCGGGAGGAGGCCCTCGCCCGCTACGAGGGCCTCCTGGAGTCCCTTCTCGACACCACTACGGCGCTTCTGCACACGACGGAAGGCGGCGAGAACCTCACCGACGCAGTCCTCACCCGACAGCTGCTGACCGCGCGCGAGGACTACGCGGCGGCGGACGCCCTGCTTGCCGGGGTCATCGCCACCGGTCGGATGACCTATGAGGAGACCGCGCACTTCACGTACCTCACCGCCTCCTACCGGGGCACGCTGGACACCGCCAGCCACGCCATGCACCCGAGCGTGCAGGCCGAGTACGAGACCCTGACGGCGGAGGAGGAGTGGACCGCGGCCGAAGGCCTCAGCCGGAGCGTCGTCACCCGGCCGCCGGTCGCGGAGGCCCCCGACGACGGCGGCGGGGAGGAGGTCCTGAGCGAGTGGAACTCGACCATCGACGTCGAGGCGGCCGAGTGGGACGCGTCCTCGTACCCCACTGCCCTCGCCCTGGACGGCCTCGCCGAGACCCAGGCCGAACGCGCTGTCGACCTCGCGTGGAGTGCCGCACTCCTGAGGGTCTCCCTCGGTGTCGCCGCCGCGGCCGTCACCCTGGTCGGCGGGGTGTTCGCCATCGCCCTCGTGGGCCGCTCGTCACGCCGCCTCACGGAGCGCCTCGACTGCCTGCGGGAGCAGATACTGGACCGGGATGCGGACCTGCCCGACATCATCGACCGGGCCCAGAGAGGGACCAAGGTCGACGTCGTCGATGAGCTCCCGCCGCTCGACGAGGAGGGTGAGGACGAGATCGGGCAGGTCGCCGACGCCTTCGACAGCGCGCAGATCACCGCGGTGGAGGCCGCCGTCCGGCAGGCCGAGATCCGCCGCGGGGCCAACCGCGCCTTCCTCGGAATCGCCTTCCGCAACCAGACCCTCGTCCAGCGCCAGCTGCGCCTGCTCGACGAGATCGAGTACCGGGAACAGGACCCCGACGCGCTCCGACGGCTCTTCCGGCTGGACCACCTGGCCACGCGGGCGCGCCGTTACGCCGACAACCTCATCATCCTAGGCGGTGGCCAGTCCGTCCGCCGTTGGCGCCAGCCCCGGCCCCTCGTGGACGTTCTGCGCGCGTCGATCGCGGAGACCGAGGACTTCGACCGGGTCCGGCTGACCTCCGCGCCCCGGGTGCTCATGCACGGCCAGGTCGTGGCCGACATCGTTCACCTGCTCGCGGAGCTCGTGGAGAACGCCACGCAGTTCTCACCCGCAGGCACCCCCGTCGACGTCGGCTGCGCGTCGGTCGCCGGCGGACTCTTGGTGGAGATCGAGGACCGGGGCCTCGGCATGTCCGAGCAGGGGTACGCGGCCGCTGAGCGCACGCTCACCCGTCCACCCGAATTCGACGTGATGGCTCTGCCGGACGATCCGCGCCTGGGCCTGTTCGTCGTGGCCCGGCTCGCCGAGCGCCACGGTGTCCGGGTGTGGCTCCACCCCTCTCCGTACGGCGGGACCCGGGCCACCGCCCTCATCCCGGACAGTCTCCTGGAACCCGTGGACAACCCGCTCGCGACCAGCGGCGCCCCCGTCGGGGCCCCGCACTTCCCGGGAGCGCTGAGCCACGCGGGAACGTACGTACCTTCAGGGCCGCAGAGCGTGGGGTCGCCCTCAGGCCCGCAGGGGCCGTACGGATGGCCGTGGCAGGGGGCGAACGGCCATTCCGGTCCCCACGGAGGCCCCGCCCCGGGGTCCGGGCCCGGATCCCAGTCCGGCCCTCATCCTCAGGTCCATCCACAGGACCAGTCCGGTCCCCAACCCCAGGCCCGGCCGCAGCCTCAGAGTCCGCCCCAGGACCAATCTCCGACCCGGTCACAACCCCAAGCGGGGCACTCCGGGGCGCAGGGGGCCGTCTCCCCTTGGCCCCGATCCGACACCACGCCCTTCCAGACACCGCCAAGAGGAGGACCCAGTGAGCGCTGAGGGCCGCCACGCCCGTCGCCTGGCGGGCTGTGGCGCGGCCGACCGTCCCGACGGGAACGGACCCAGACCCTCCGAGGAGGGGGAGGCCGCGGAGAACGAACGGTTCCTGCGCCCTTACGCCGTCGACGCCGGGAACGTTGAGCGGGCCGCGCCGCCCACCACCACAACCCTGGACATCGACCTGCTCACCCTTGTCGTGGCGGCCCGTACCCCGGGCCGTCACGAGTGGCTGCGGCCGGAGCGGGAGACCATCCTCCACCACGCGCTGAGGGCCCGGACCGTCGCAGAGCTGGCCGCCGAGGTCGGACTGCCCACCGGCCAGGTCCGGATCATGGTCGCCGACATGGTCTCGGACGGAGCACTCCAGCGCTGCGGTCCTTCCAGGCCCCTCGGCCGGGAGGACGTCCTGCACGCGGTCCTCGTCGGCCTGCGCGCACTCTGAACCCGGCCCGCACGCCTGCCGCGCGGAGCCGGATTGCTAGCGTTCGCCCATGCGCAGCACCGAACACATCGGCATCATCGGAGCGGGGATCGTCGGTCTGGCCCTGGCCCGCCACATCACCCTCCACCGCCCCGGCACCCGCGTCACCGTCCTGGAGAAGGAGAAACGGGTCGCCGCGCACCAGACCGGCCACAACAGCGGAGTCGTCCACGCCGGGCTCTACTACCGGCCAGGGTCGCTCAAGGCCACGCTGTGCCGCCGAGGGGTAGGGCTGCTCAGGGACTACTGTGCCGAGAACTTCCTGCCCTACGAGGAAGCGGGCAAGCTGCTGGTCGCCGTGGACGGCGAAGACGAGTCGCGCCTGGACGGCATCGAGCGCCGAGCCAAGGAGAACGGTGTTCCCGGCGTGACCCGTTTGGGCCCGGAGGGGATTCAGGAGGTCGAACCCCATGCGGCGGGGATCGCCGGACTGCACTCGCCCACCACCGCCATCACCGATTTCGTCGCGGTCGCGGAGCAGCTCGCCGACGACGTGCGCTGCTCCGGAGGCAGGGTCCTGCTCAACACCCCCGTCATCGACCTGCGCCAGAACCACGACGGCGCGGAGGTCCTGACCGGAGACCCCAAGGGGGAGCGGACCGTCCACCGCTTCGACCGCCTGATCCTCTGCGGCGGGCTGCAGAGCGACCATCTCGCGGGATTGGCGGGAGGACCCTCCGACCCCCGCGTCGTCCCCTTCCGCGGCCATTACCACGAGCTCGTCCCCGAACGCCGGGACCTGGTACGAGGTCTCCTCTACCCGGTCCCCGACCCCCGCTATCCGTTCCTGGGCGTGCACCTGACGCGCCACATCGGCGGCGAGGTGATGGCCGGGCCCAACGCCATCCTCGCCACCGCCCGCGAGGGGTACAGTGCCCGGGACGTGCGCCCTGCTGAACTCGTCCAGACCCTCGCCTGGCCCGGTTTCTGGCGACTGGCACGCAGGCACTGGTCCGTGGGAGCCCGGGAGACCCTGGTGTCGGCCTCCCGGGCGGTGTTCGCCGGCCAGGCCCGCCGCCTGCTTCCCGAGATCACCGCGGCCGACCTGCGCCCCGCACCGGCCGGTGTACGCGCCCAGGCACTGGCCCGCGACGGCTCCCTGCTGGACGACTTCCATGTGGACACCCACGGCCGCGTGGTGTGCGTGCGCAACGCCCCCTCACCCGCGGCCACCTCTTCTCTGGCCATCGCCGAGTTCCTGTACGACCGGTTCGTCAACGGGTACTGACTCCCGGTGTGTCGGAACGGGTTTATCCACAGGTTCAGGGACACCCTGGTGCTGGTCACCGTCCCGGCCGACCATGGAAAAACCGGCGGTCCGGGAGGGTCCCGCGGTCCCCGGTGGAGGTGACCATGTCCCTGACCAGGTGCGTCTCGGTGGCCCTCGCCACCATGCTCGCGCTCGTTCTCACGGCGGCCGCGCCCGCTGCCGGCCCACGAGGAGGACCCTTGGACGGATTCACGATCGGCCATCTGCCCGCACCGGTCGACGAGGAGACCTCGGTCTCGGACTTCCCCTACGAATGGGAGGACGTCTCCTTCACCTCCCGGATGTGGGAACAGGCCAAGGAGGGCGGGGGTTTCCAGGTGGTGCTCCAGGTCCTGGTGCTGCGCGGGGAGAAGCTCACCGACCTGGCGGCGGTCCGTGCCTTCCTCGCCCACTACCACGAGAACGACCCCGCCACCTGGGACCTCGCGGAATTCGACAACAACGGCACCGTCGGCCTGTACGGCGAGTCCGAGGCCTTCTGGAGTGCGGGGGAAAGGGTCGCGGTCGAGGTCCGCGACCCCTCCGGCCTCCTTGGAAAGGAGGAAGTCCTCGCCACGGCACGGGGCATCGGCACGGAGGACGCGCCCTAGGCACGTGCCCCGGACGCACGCCCCGGATACGCGTGTCCGCATGGGCGGGGCTGCCGACCGCGGCCTTCGGTCAGCAGCCCCCTCCAAGGGACTCAGGGACTCAGCAGCCCTCGAGAACCTCGTGCAGGGCGGCTTCCTCGTCCTGGTCGACACTCAAGTCCCACTCGTGCTTGACCTCGATCCAGGAGACCACGTAGTCGCAGTGCGCGGACTCCTGCGGGGGGAGCCAGTCGGCGGGGTCGGAGTCGCCCTTGGCGCGGTTGGAGGTGGCGCTCACGGCCCACAGCTGGGTGGAGTCGAGATCGTTGGCGAACTGCTGGCGCCGCTCGGTCGACCACTCGTGGGCCCCCGACCGCCAGGCCTCCTTGAGCGCAACCATGTGGTCGATGTCGATGTCCTGCGCGTCCGTCAGGGTCTCCCCGTCGAACGGGCTGTACCAGGAACCGGACACCGGCTGGCAGTTGTCGTCGGTCTCCACGTCCTCGCCGTCGCGGAGCAGGACGACCTGCCGGGTGGTGCAGTTGTCCTCGACCCCGGAGTCCCAGTGCGGGAAGAGCGCCCGGTCGTACCCGGGCGGGTCCTCCTCGTCCTCGACCCGGAGTTCCGCCAGCTGTTGTCCGGCCTGCTCCACATCGTCGGAGGAGGCGGCACCAGGGGAACCCTGCGGCTCAGCGCCGGGGGTTCCGGTCTCCAGGTCGAGCACGCCGAGCTGCTGGAGTACGACGGCTGCGATCACCAGGGCACCGATCACCGTGCCGATGATCGCCACGGGCCCTGAAGTGGACTTTCCACGCTTCGCGGAGGATCTCTTGGCCATCTGGGGGCTCCCACACTGTCTCGCTTCCCGGGACGGGCGGGTCGACCGTCCGGGCCCTCAAGCCTGGCCCATCAGGCGGCCCACCCGGAACGGTGGGATGCGGACCTGCCGCTCCGGCCGCCTGAGCACTGCGGCCCCTGCGGTCCGCCGGAGAGTCAGTCCGTCGGCTCGCTCCCCGGCCTGTTCTCCAGTGCCCGGACGAACCCCTCGACCAGGACCGTGTAACTCTCGTCGATGTCCTCCGGCATCCTGAACCCGCCCTGTGCCTCGAGGTCGACGAAGCCGTGCACGGCGCTGCGCAGCGCCCGGATGGTGTGGACCAGCTGCTCCTCGGGGATCTCGAAGCCGCGCAGGACCGCCGCGATCACCTCGACGGGTTTGGCGAAGGTCGCGTACGCCTCGGGGTCCGACGGTGCTGGTCCCCGCTGGGTCGCCGCGTAGCGGCCCGGGTGTTCGTGCGCGTAGTTCCGGTAGGCCCTGAAGATCGCACGGACGGCGTCGGAACCGGACCGCCCCACCGCGGCCCCCTGGATCCGGTCACCCAGTTCGGTCACGGCGAGGAGGGCCACCTCGCGCCGCAGCCCGGACAGGCCGTCGACGTGCTTGTACAGGCTCGGTGTCGCCACACCGAACCTCTTCGCCAGCGCCGAGAGCGACAGTGCGTCGAATCCCTGTTCATCGCTGAGCACCGCGGCCTCGGCAACGACCAGCTGCGGGGTGAGGCCGACCCTAGGCACCGGCGTTCACCTTCTCGATGAGGTCGACGAGGGCGGGCGCCGTGACGTCGGGCCGCTGCGACTGCGCGTAGTGACCGCAGTCGGGAACCATCACCACGCTGCCGCGCACGACCGAGGCAACCCAGTCGGCTTCGGCACGGGGATCCTTCCAGTCCGGGTCCTGGTCACCCATGATCACCACGGCCTCGGCGGCAGGGGGCTCGGCCCCCTCGATCCACTCGACCGTCCTCTTCGGGCCGTTGATGGTCTCCCGGACCACCCGGTAGCGGTCGGCGGGGCGGAGCATGTGGCGGATGCGCGCCAACTGCTCGTCGTGTCCTTCGGGGGTCCGCCCGGCGTGGAGGCTGTCGTAGAAGCGGGTCAGTGCTCGCGGCGCCCAGGGGCGGGCGAGCAGAACCTTGAGCATGGCCCTCTTCGCCCAGCTGGTCTTGGGGACCCGCAGGAAGGGACCGAGGAGGGCAATCCCCGCAACCAGGTCGGGGCGGTCCAGGGCGGCGATGGTCACCGCGCCGGCCCCCAACGAGTTCCCGACCATGACGACCCGGCCCCCGCCCAGTTCCTCAGCCAGGGCGGTTGCGTCGGTGGCGGCGGCGAGGTCGGTGTGGTCGCTGAAAGTGATGTCGCTGTCGCCGTGTCCGCGCAGGTCCATGACGGCCACCCGGTGCCCGGCAGCGGCGAGGGCCGCTCCCACGAACCGGAAGGAGGCCCGGTGGTCGAACATGCCGGGAACGCAGATCACGAGCATGCCGGAGTTTTCGCTCCCGTGCAGGTCGTAGGCGATCCGTCCCTCGGGGCGCCGGAGGTGGTGCATGACGGTGCTCCCTCGTCCGTGGTTCTGGACTTCTTGGCTTATACCCATAGCCATAAAGCTAAATCCATTAGCAAAGCGAGTCAAGAGCGCCGCCAGAGCTTCGGAGGAGAAGGCGGGGAACGCCGAATGACCTGCGGTGGTAGTCGGCCGATAGCGTGGTCGTGTGAGGGATATCCGGGTGACCCACCGGTGCACCCGGCCTACACTGCTAGGCAGATCGGGCCGCAGGGCCCGCCTACACAACAGAGAGCTACACAGTGATCGACATCATCGACGAACTCCAGTGGCGCGGCCTCATCGCGCAGACGACCGACCTTGACGCACTCCGCAAGGCGCTGGCCGATGGTCCGATCACCCTCTATTGCGGGTTCGACCCGACGGCGGGCAGCCTCCACGTCGGCCACCTCACCCAGGCGCTCACTCTGGCCCGCTTCCAGCAGGCCGGGCACCGTCCGATCGCCCTCGTGGGCGGCGGCACGGGCCTCATCGGTGACCCGAAGCCCAACGCCGAGCGTCAGATGAACTCGGCGGAGACGGTGCAGGGCTGGGTCGGCAACCTGGCCGGGCAGCTCTCGTCCTTCCTGAGGTTCACCCCCGAAGGCGAGCAGGCCGGTCCCACCGACGCGATCCTCGCCAACAACGGGGACTGGCTGGGCGAGGTCAACGCGATCGAGCTGCTCCGTGACGTGGGCAAGCACTTCAGCATCAACCAGATGCTGGCCCGCGAGACGGTCAAGAGCCGCCTCGAAGGCGAGGGCATGAGCTACACCGAGTTCAGCTACGTGCTCCTCCAGTCCTACGACTACGTCGAGCTTTACCGGCGTCACGGCTGCACCCTGCAGATCGGTGGTTCCGACCAGTGGGGCAACATCACCGCCGGCCTGGACCTGGTCCGCCGGATCGACGGCAACGAGCCGCACGGCCAGGCACACGGCCTGACCACGAACCTGCTGACCAAGGCCGACGGCACCAAGTTCGGAAAGACCGAGTCGGGAACCATCTGGCTCGACCCGGAGCAGACGTCGCCGTACGCCTTCTACCAGTTCTGGTTCAACGCCGACGACCGTGACGTCATCCGCTACCTCAAGGTGTTCAGCTTCCTGTCCCAGGACGAGATCGCCGAGCTGGAGCGCCAGACCGAGGAGCGTCCGCAGGCCCGTGCCGCTCAGCGCGTACTGGCGGAGACGCTGACGACACTGGTCCACGGCGAGGAGGAGACCGGCAAGGTCAAGGCGGCCAGTCTGGCGCTGTTCGGTCGTGCAGACCTGGCCGAGCTGGACGCCCGAACCCTCGACGCGGCCCTTTCCGAGGTGCCCAAGGTCGAGGTCGAGGGCCAGGTCGAGGAACTGCTCGTCAGCGACCTGTTCGCCCAGAGCGGCCTGGCGCCGAGCAAGTCCGCGGCCCGCCGTGCCATCCAGGAGGGCGGCGCTTACGTGAACAACGTGAAGGTGACCGACGTGGAAGCCAAGCTCGCCGCTGCGGACGTACTCCAGGGCCGCTTCGTCGTGTTGCGCAAGGGCAAGCGCAATATCGGCGGGGCTGTACTGAAGGGTTAGGGCGCCAGGGCCTCCAGCAGAGGTGAGCGGCTCAGGATCGGGCCGTTCAGCGCTGTAAGCCTCCAGGTTGCGTGGCCGTGCCAACCAGGGCGTGGGCCGGATTCCCACCGGGGGAGCCGGCCCACCCTGTGCCCGGGAGCAGATCCGGACACCAAATCCAGGTTTGACTCCGTCATCATTCGGGCAAGATGCCCGATGTCTGACAAAAGCCGACGTAACCGCGCGAGCTTGGTGTGAAGCTCGCGCACGTCAGGGGCCTTGAGAAACCGCCCAAACCGGGGCGATCGAGGCCCGGATCGCCGACAGGGCAACGGATCCGGGTCTTGATTTGACGTCTCCCTCCGGCATCCCTACACTCGAAAGAGTCGCTGCGGGACGGCGAGCGGATCCCCTGGGGATCTGGCTCAGCACCGGGCCGCGATCACAGACACACTCTTTCTCCACTGAGCCGAGATGGTTCGGGCACTGCCCGGAGCATGTAAGCTCGGAGAGTTGCTTCAGACGCCGGGCGGAAACGCAGGGCGAAAGAAGCGAAACGGGCTTTACCCCGATCTTGGGTTTAGTGGAAACACTGCCGAAACCGCCGATTTGGCGGGGTGCGGAACACCTGATAAAGTAAAGAACACAAAGAAGCGGAAACGCAGACGCCTTCCACGGAAGAGCAGCCAGGGCGAGAGTTCAGGCGCTTGTACGGGAAGAGTGATTGTT